>JAYSTG010000384.1:0-10127 GCA_043719965.1 Saprospiraceae bacterium
CTTCCATGCTATTTTGAGCTGGTTGTATGTGCTTTATTTTGCAATTACAAGATAGCAATATCTTTCTGATCAAATCTAAAGTTTTTGAAAATAATCTTAACTTTACCATAAAAAATCTCTACAAATGAAAGGGATTAATTATTAAATAGACTGACAATATAAAAAAGTCCAAGACCCCTATATTTATTCTTTATATTGAAATATTTTATTTGAAGTTTTATCCATTGCCATGAGCCAATACATCAAAATATTTTTTATTACAGTTATTATAATTCCCGCATTTGCTCAAAAGAAGAACGCTTCTTTTCAATATCCCATGAATCAAATCCAAGGGGCAATCAAAGTAGATGGAGCTCCGGATGATGATATTTGGCGATCGATATTCATAGCTACTGATTTTTATATGGTATTGCCTATGGATACGAGTAAGGCCAAAGGGAGAACGGATGTGAGGATGTGCTATGATCAAAAGAATATTTATCTTCTGGTGGAAGCCTATCATATGATAGACCATAAATATCAAGTGGAATCACTCAAACGCGATTTTGCATTTGGTAAAAATGATAATTTTCTCTTGTTTATGGATCCCTATGATGATCGCACGAATGGTTTTTCATTTGGCTGCAATGCAGCTGGTGCATTATGGGATGGCACGATGTATGATGGAGGGCGGGTCGACCTGAGTTGGGAGAATAAATGGAATGGGGTCACTAAAAATTATTCGGATAAATGGGTATTTGAGGCCTCGATTCCATTTAAAAGCATTCGGTATAAAAAAGGAATCAAAGAATGGGGCATAAATTTTTCAAGGTTAGATATTCGTACAACAGAAAAATCGTCCTGGACGCCGATACCACGTATATTTCCAACGGCTTCATTAGCATATACAGGGACTTTAGTTTGGGATCAGGCTCCTCCGCAAGTGGGAACCAATATCTCAATCATACCTTATGCATTGACGGGTGTATCGAAAAATTTTACCGCTGGTACTAAATCCAATATAAGAAAGGAAATAGGAGGAGATGCCAAAATCGCATTAGGTAGTGCGCTCAATCTGGACCTTACTATCAATCCAGATTTTTCACAAGTAGAGGTAGATCAGCAAGTGAGTAATTTGGACCGATTTGAATTGTTTTTCCCTGAGCGTAGACAATTTTTTTTGGAGAACGGGGACTTATTTGCCGGCATTGGAAATAGTACCTTGAGGCCTTTTTTTTCCAGGAGGATTGGATTGGGGGTTCCTATAGATTTCGGTGCAAGGGTGAGTGGTAAATTGGACAAAAATTGGCGTATCGGTCTACTGGATATGCAAACTCGAAAAGATCAGTTGCAACCTGGTTACAACTTCGGTATGTTAGCCCTTCAACGAAAAATTTTTAGTCGATCCAATATAGCAATCTTTGCCATCAATAAACAAGCGGTGGGCTACGATGACCTTTCATCGGATTTAAAGAAAAACAATAATGAGTACAATAGAAATATAGGATTTGAATATAATCTTGCTTCTGCTAATAATCGATTGACTGGAAAGTTGATGTATGCCCGTTCTTTTGACACTAAACAATCCAATAATGCTTGGGCTCATGTAGGCAATCTATCCTATGCTACTAAAACATACTCTTTGACTTGGCAACAAGAATATGTAAGTAAAAATTATACTGCTGAAGTGGGGTTTGTCCCTCGCAAGGAATATTATAAAATCAGTCCAATGGTCAGTTATTTATTTTACCCACGAGCAGGAAAGATATTGACTCATGGCCCTACATTAAGTGTCTTCTCTTATTTTACTCCCAAACTCAAAACTACCGATCGGACGGTTTTCTTTATGTATGCATTCAACTTTAGAAATCAATCCCGGGCTTCACTATGGCTTGGTGATGATTGGGTACAGCTCTTACAGCCATTCGACCCTACCAATACCAATAAGCCATTATTGCCCGTAGCTAGTATTCATCAATGGAGATCACACGGAGGTGATTTTACTTCAGCTCCTCAAAAACTAATGACTTATGCTTTTTCTTATAGAGTAGGTGGATATTACCAACATGGCCATCGGACGAATATCAGCTCAGAATTGGGCTATCGGTTTCAACCCTATGTCAAATTAGCTATGGCATCTAGCTATAATCGCATAAGTATTGAAGCGCCTTGGAATAAAACTGTTTTTTGGTTGGTGGGGCCTAGAGTGGATATTACCTTCACGAACAGTCTATACTTTACTTCTTTTGTACAATACAATGAGCAAATCAATAATTTGAACATCAATACACGATTACAGTGGCGATTCAAACCGGCATCTGACATCTTCCTCGTATATACAGATAATTATATTCCTTCACCATGGAATGTAAAGAATCGAGCTTTCGTATTTAAAATGAATTATTGGTGGAATCTATAATATCAACTTCCGCTTCTGTTCATAATCATTATTTTCTGCCAGATTTTTGCGCTCAATCCTTGAGTTAAATCACTGAGATCATTGACATGAGAATGCACGATCTCGTCGACCATGTTTTGAGAAAATAAAGCTCCAATCTTACTGATGATCGCTAACATTTCAGAACAATAGTCAAGATATCGAGTTAATTCAAATGTCGTCATGGTACGTATCGGAGAAGAAGTGGTCCTTTGATCACCTATTAAGTTCACAGGATCCTTAGTAAGTTGATGCATATCGATGACATGAGCAATACTTCTAAGCGAATGCAAAGCCTTTAACGATCTTCGTCTCTTGATCCGTGTTTCTGCTGAGACTAAAAAATAAGCTGCAAATGAAAAGAAAATCAAATCATTAATGGCAGATTCTGTCACCTGGAAAAAATCCGAAATACCAAAATGATTGATCACATCAGTCGCGCTGCGAAAGGTAGAGGAAAATATTGTACTTAAAACGGATACCAAAATAAATAACAAGACTAATACGCAGGCCCAGGTACTGACCCTCACCCACCAAATGGGTTTTTTTAATTCGAAGGCTATGAGCTCTAGACTTTGTGCTGTGCTTTTAAATTCTTGTGAAACTTTTAATAAACCTGAATAGGGAAATCGTTCTTGAATCCTGGATTCTAATTGAATGAGGGTAGTGAGGATTTTATCCGCATTTAATTCAGAATATATAGGTGTCATTTAAGTCCAGTATTTATTTTCCCTGTTTCAACGTAAAAGGCTAGAATTGCAAATTTCTAAAAATTTAATCCAATGGCAATAAATAAAAATGCCTTCCTTGAAAACCAGGAAGGCATTTTTTATAATTAATCTATCAATTACTACTCTAGAATGACCATCTTCTTGACTGCTTTGAAGTTTTCACCTTCAAAACTATAGTACAACACACCAGAAGCCAAGATTTCCGATCTATCGATCCATACTTCCTGATATCCTCGATTCCATTCTTTTTCGATGCGTTTGATCGTGCGACCCGTGACATCGGTGATCTTCAATACCCCTTTGCCCTCTTCAGCCAGATTCAGTCCGATGACAGTGCGCTTATCGAATGGATTGGGATAGTTTTGATAGAGTTCGCTCTTACCAGCTATTTCCTCTCCATGCTTACTCACAAATCGAATACTTAGATTTCCTAGCTCGCCCTTGCCTTCATAGGATTCTGCCTTAGTACGTTGTGAACCGAATCGTAGTGATTCAGAAAGTCTTCCAGCTTTTTGAGCTATGAAAGTCATACTGAACAGCAATTCATCATCTTTAATGTCCACACTTGTATTGCTATTCCAACTCATGGTGATTAATCCTTCATTAGACCATCGAGTACCAATGTTTTGCTCGGTCATACTGATAGCTCCTGCCTGGATAGGTGTATTCATCATTCGTAATTCATCATTCGTAAATTGTATTGTGCCCTGGAAGCCACTGATCCCCTTGAAGTTTGGCGATTTGAAAGTTATTGTGACGCGATCTCCTGCTTTAAAGATCTGATCTTCTACTTCAAATAGAAGCCCTGTTTCACTACTTCTAATCTCCGTACCCATCAGGCTATGCGATAATGCACTACTATTGACATCACCGATTTTCACTCCGATGAAATCCCGTACCATATTTTCAGTCTGTATCGGATCGACCAGTTTATCTTCAATCGGATAACCCCAAGGTTTAGAGAGATCGACAAAAGCATAAGATTTAGGTATAAACTTCCAACTGGTATTGCTTGGCAGTTTATCATAGATGCCTAGAATCAACTTACGGAGTTCAATAAGGTCTACGACATTAATTTCATCACTATTATCAACATCTGCTGCAATCATTTTATAAGGCGTCTTTAAATGCTCAATACCAAGAATATGTTTTTGAATCAATACTAAGTCTAGAGTACTTACACCATTCATTGGGTTATCATTTCTCAATGCTTTGATACTTTGATCCCCAGTCATCGCAATACTTGTAAATGAAAATCCTCCATCCGAAGAGGTTTTGAAAGAAGGAATACCGACACTACCTTGCCCTTTTAATTCGACAGTAGCAAACTCAACTCCCTCTTTCTCCTCCGTATACAATCGACCTGTGATATTGGCTAAAGCTATGGTTGTGTCTTTACAAACACCTCCATTTACAGAACCATTGTCTTGCAATAAAATATAAGTTCTACAGAAATCCTGATTGCCAGATTGATCGGTAACCCAGATTTCTAATTCAATTGCTTGTTCTTTGCCATCCGGAATGTCACTACAATTCACTATTTGACTTGCCTTAGCAGTATCTTTTGTGAAACTAAATTTCAATTTATCTCTACTGGTACAATTGTCCTCGCTTGCACGATCCAAGTCTTTCGCCCAAATTTCTAAGGCTCCTGTACTTGGCATCACGACTGTAGCGACACCATTTAGACAATAAGGTGATGGTGCTTTACAATCATTGATAGTAAGTTTCATGTTGCAAGTATCTGCATTACTACATTGGTCTTTACCAATGATTCTCACCTGGTGTACTCCGACCGAGTAATCTCCTTGAATAGCACTTACTCCTACTTTGGTTTCTAGGGTTCCATCCGGACTGGTCACTTCCGTGCGATACAAAAGTGTTTTAGTGCAATTATCTTTTCCTAGGATCGGTATGTTGACTTGAGCCAAACATGCGTTTTCAAGGCAAATCGTAGTGTCCTTACAAGTCACTATAGGCGCTTCAAGATCTTGAACTTTTATAATTTGTACATATCGCACGAACCCATCCCCATTATCTTTAATATTTCTGAATGTACATACTCTGTCTGTCCCGATAGCTATCGGGATAGCCCTTAATCTATCATCTACTATCACATCCGGATGGATGGTATGTGCATTTGGGTCAAAGATACACCAGTCGATGAGCGTCCAGGTACGAATGATTTTATAACAAGCATCATTCCCGATGATGCTATCTGGATTTCCGCCAGCGGCTCCAACACCCACCGCTGAGATTTCATCTTCATATTGCACGCCCACTGTTTCGCATTCGTCATCAGAGATTATTGGCTTACCGGTTTTACTGGTATCAATGGCATCAGTTGATTCACAAGTGACCTCTTTATCAGCAGGGAATATCACTTCAAAATCACTTCTATGTTTGACGATGATCTTTTGGGTTGCCGTCACTGGGTTACCACACTTGTCTTTGATGGTCCAGGTGCGTTGGATCCATCCTTCTCCGCAAGCATTCAGACTACCCTCGTCAGTCACCTTCAAGATGCCATCATCCAATTTACAATTGTCAGCAATACTGAACTGTGTTTTTCTTAGACTTCGTT
This sequence comes from Saprospiraceae bacterium, assembly GCA_043719965.1. GTDB lineage: Bacteria > Bacteroidota > Bacteroidia > Chitinophagales > Saprospiraceae > JADJLQ01. Next base: position 5,732 of record JAYSTG010000384.1, read on the forward strand.
TTGCTCTATTCTTATCAAATAAGACCAATGTATCGAAATAATTTTTCGGATTAATCTTACCACTTTGATCTAAGCTATCAATCAATAACCAATCGCGACAATAAATCGGAGCCCAGTTATTCCCTGATGGACAGCCAAAAGTTTCGACATGCTCATTACTTTGGCTATGATTCTCGACATAATCACTACCGCCATAATACCCATAGATATTGCCTTTGAAGTCTTTGATGTTACCTGGCCATGATAGGAACGTATTGCCAGTAGGACAGAAGGTCCTAGCATAGGCGCTACCAGCTGGAGCATTGTCGCAGTATACAGTAATGTCATTTAACTCTGCTACTTCAGGCGCTTGCTTATCATCCACTAATACTTGAACCATACAATCATTCGACAGACGAGTCTGAGGGAAATTAGGTCCACGGTTAGCAAAATATTCTCCATAATTAAACGCTGCTAATGAATTGTAATATTGATTGCTTTGATCTTTACATAACCAAGGTCCTTCTGCTTCACAATTTCGAGCACCATTTTGACCAAAGAAATTTTTATTGTGAATCAATCTATATTTTAAATAGGTATTGTAGCAGAACCACTCATGTACACCACAAGGCCAAAGATGTGGGTCTAGTCTTGGCATACTATCTGCTTCATATACTCTGAGGACTACTTGATTAGTCCCACAATCGTCTAGATCCAAGCTATCGTCAAATACATAACAATTAATCCATTCTTCAATAGTAGCATCATACCATGCTTTATTTGCACGATATTCTGTATTTCCACAACTATCAATAATTCGTTTAGCATAATCTGTCCTCGCTTTCTCAATACTTGATATATAAGCAACTGCATAATGAAGTGTATTTACGCAATTGTCAAATGAGCCATTATCCAAGTCTTTTGCAGCTATCCTTGCCCAACAAGATTTAGGATCAACTGTCACCTGAGTGAATTCATGACATATCGGATTGGGTGGTGTGAGATCAACCAGATTTAAGAAGATTTTTCTGTTCGTAATATTATTACATTCATCCGTCAGCGTCACGATGACTTCAGTATTTCCTGTTCCAACCCATATCGTTGCAGGTAATTTACCCGTAGCAATTCGTATTGCGCCAGTTGCCTCATCGAGATAAGGATATGAATAGGTCTGAATTACGCGACTACAATCTTCCGTTGGTAATGTATCCAGTTCAAAGCGGGCCCTACAATCATGAGGATCGGCCTGTTTAGTTGGATATGTACGATTGTTGGCTACAGGAGCTGTTACATCCTGGATTTTGATATACTGCCGACAGATAGTATCCAAGCCTGTACACCAATCACTGATAGTCCAGGTACGTAAAATTTTATAACCTCCTCCACAGATATCTAATCGATCATCCGTATAAGCGACTGTGAGTTTACAGCTTGGGTTATTAGGAAACAAACTAATATTTCCAACTTTTGGGGCTCCACTTCTTATAGGATCTGTGAAGTGAGTACTTCTTCCATTGATAAAAACATTAGCAATGCTGCAATCCACCGCAGTATCCAATGGGCAACTTACTTCGTTCAGATTGATCCTGCGAATAAAATACTGCTTGTCACATATGCTTGTATTACCCCAAGGATCTGAAGCAATCAATTGGCGAATGACTACGCCTTGTACATTGGGGCTATCGCAACCAAAGTCAATAAATTGTTCTCCAGCCACTTGGATTTTTACAGGCCCCGCACAATTATCATTCACCGTCAAAATAAATGGTAATTGACCTAATTCAAAACACAAGATCGTATCCGGAGTACAATCTATTGCCGGAGGGAATTTGTCTTCTACACATACGGTACCCCAACAAGAGTTATTACCACATGCTGGTGAGCTAATCCTATAGGTAAAGCAATACCCAAGATGGGCTCTGGTGAATGTTGCTCCTGGCACAATTCTACCTGCTTCATCTTTGATTTCAACGGTATAAAATACATTGGGTAAAGTAGGATTCGTTAATACTTCAGCGCCTATCAAAAGTTTTTCACAATTTTCAGCAAGCGAAACATTTACTTTATCCTTACATACAAAACCACCACATATTGCAGAAGATAAAGTGGTTAAATATAAAGTTGATTCGCTCGTCGCGCCAAGTCCGTCGGAAACTTTATACACCACCAATGCTGTTCCTACAAAATCATTTATTGGATCATAAATATAATCACCTGTAGTAAAATCAATAGCGAATGTACCTATTAGCATTGCACCTTGATAGACATTATATGTGCCGGATGCAGTGAGTACTTCGATGACACCATCGCCATTTGTATCAATACAAATACTATCTAGCCGTTGAGTTCCCAAATCTAAGTCATCATCATTATCTAATACATTTCCTGTTTGAATAGAATCCTCCTTACCAAGATTGGCATCATCATTAGTAAATGTTGTATTCCCTACGGCTGTCTGGACTGTGATTGTGAGGTTAGCGCCGTCCATGAGCCCACCCGGATCACTAACGCTATAGTTTAAAGGCACTTTCCCAAGGAACATTGCAATAGGATAAAAAGTATAGGATCCATTGGCATTCAAGGTGATCGTTCCTGCGATCACAATATTTCCAATGATATCAACTCCCCAAATTACAGTAGGAGTCATTAAACTAATCATATCATCCAACATTCCATCGCCATCAGCATCTATCAAAGCAGAAGTCACCATTAGTGGATCACCATCAATATCGTTATCATTTGGAAGAATCACATTACCCCCTATAGTCACATCCAACAAAGTACTCTTTGTATCATCATTTGCTATAGGAGCATTATTTCCTAAGGTATTTATAGGCGCTAAAATCTCAATAGACAAGGTGGCATCGTCGCTGGCCATCATGATTGAATTATCATTAATAGTATACTGCGCCGGAATATTTCCAATAAATCCTCCAAATGGAGTAAATACATAGGTACCGTCTGCATTGAGATTTAAAGTACCGGCGGGTACGATCATCGATAATTCATTAGTTCCATAAATTAATTCCGCTACACCGATAATCAACGGCTCGTCTACTAACCCATCACCATCTTTATCAACCAAAGCTGATACTACAGTTAGCGCATCGCCTTGTAAATCAACATCATTAGTCAATACATTACCAAGAGCCGGAACATTAAATGGAGCTTGATTGATATCATTTTCTGCAAGGGTAGTGTTTGCAGCAAGTATAATAATGGCGGTAGTATCGTACAAGGTATCCAGGCCAAAAGCAAAGCATGAAACTATACATATAGTATCAATATTTCCAACAGCATTCATGCCGACCATTAAATCGAGACAATTACCTGAAAGCACTTCATTAAAAATTTGATTCATTGAAGTATCTGAACAGAAGCTGGTTGCAACAGCCGCTAATTGAATTTGCAATACCGAATCAAAGCATACTTGCACCAAGCCTCCAGGAACAACTATCACTCTTATCGTATCAATAGGAGGCGCTATAAATATCATCTGCATACAAGTATCCGTGTTACCGCAAGAATCTGTAGCAGACCATGTACGAGATAATTTACCCGCGTTAGTAAAGAACAAACTACTATCATCTAAGAAAGTAATTGATGGATTTAAAGTACAATTATCAGTTCCTGTCGCGGATCCTGAATTCGCTGGATTTGCAATAGATCCTGCAGGTAGAATGATTTTTACAGGACACACCACTACAGGTGGTGAAGTATCTTGTATAGTGATCGTCTGGATACAAGTACTTGAATTTCCACAACTATCAGTTGCTGTCCAAGTCCTGGATATCGTATAGTTATCGGCACAAGTTCCGGCAGTCACTACATCTGTTTTGAAGATCGTAGTTACCACATCCGTGCAATTATCTGTAGCTGTTGCTGTGCCTAAAGTGATACTATCTATAGGAGTAAAACAGTTGACTGTAGTGTCCACGGGACATACTTCAGTAGGAGGTGTTGTATCTTGTACAGCGATCAATTGGATACATGTACCCGAATTTCCACAACTATCGGTTGCTGTCCAGGTCCTAGCTATCGTATAATTATCTGCACAAGTTCCTGCTGTCACTACATCTGTTTTAAAGATCGTAGTGACTACATCTGTACAATTATCCGTGGCTATAGCCGTACCTAAAGTAATACTATCTAATGGTGTATTGCAATCTACTATGGTATCGACAGGACAGACAACTACTGGTCTGGTAGTATCCTGTACGAGAATGGTTTGGATACAAGTGTTGGAATTTCCACAACTATCGATTGCCGTCCAGGTCCTAGCTATCGTATAATTATCTGCACAAGTACCTGCTGTCACTACATCTGTTTTGAAGATGGTAGTGACTACATCCGTGCAATTATCTGTTGCTGTTGCCGTACCTAAAGTAATACTATCTATTGGAGTGTTGCAATTTAC
>JAYSTG010000385.1:0-3597 GCA_043719965.1 Saprospiraceae bacterium
GGTAATGCTATTGGCGGAGACAGCCATGAACTTCTAAATGCAACCAAGCTTGGACTTATGCTATCGGCTAGGGTGCTAAAAACTCCTTGGATTCCAGACGATATAATTACAGAGTCAGCAGTAATTGCAACATTTACACCGTTCTGCCCTGATAAAATTTTTAATTTAGGAGCTTCACCAGTCACCCCTATTGGAATTTGTCCATCCGTCGCCTGGCCTAGAGAAAGTAGTCCTTTGCCTCTCGCATTACCTACTAATAGGGAGTTTGTAGTAACCGTGTCAGTTCCAGTACCTCCATGAGCTATCGACAAAATGCCGGTTACTTTACTGGCAAGGTTTATCGTGCTGTCCAAAATATCTTCGTTTAAAATCGAGCCATTCAAGATAGATCGAGAGTTCACTGCACCGGTCTGTATATCTTCGTTTATAATGGAATTGTTTAAGATCGTGCGAGAATCCACGGTATTAGTTTGGAGGTCTCGATTTATGATCGCTGAATCCAGGATGATCCGGGAGTCCACGGCGCCTGTCTTGATATCCCTATCTATAATAGCAGAATCCAGTATGACCCTGGAGTCCACAGCGCCTGTCTGTAAATCCCTAGCTATGATCGTTGAATCCAATATTTCAGAAGTGGTCACCGCACCAGTGTCTATATCTTCAGATAGGATTGTTTCATTCAGAATAGTTCGGGAATCCACGGCACCGGTACTGATATCCCGATTAAGTATTGCAGAGTCTAGTATTTTGAAAGTGGTTATAGCATCATCAGCAATGTCGTCGGTATAGAATGAATATGGTACAGACATAAACTGTTGATTACTTACCAATTTATAATTGCCATCATTTTTAGTGGCAATTTCAACTTTTAAAAACTGGTCTGCGTCGATCCATGGAATATCCAGCATTTTTACAATTTTGCCATTTCCAGTCGATTTTCCCTGGCCGATAATCAGCGAAAACAAACCGTATCGATCTGTGTTGGTCGTATGCGTTTCTTCCCATTGAATAGCTCCGTTTAACCCTTTGGTGATTGTAAACCGAACGCCGATTACTTTTTTATAAAGGGGTTTATTATTAATGTCTGTTCCTACTATTTCTTTACCTACTTCATCCACAGCTACCGCTTGATAGTAAATTCCATTTAAATTACCAATTTTCTGAGCCAAGACGGATGGAATACCTCCAATTATAATTAATATACTGATATAAAACAGTTTTTTCATGTTGAAATGTTTTTTAGGGTTAGACATTATTTTTGAATAAAAGCACTGGCGATGCCTACACTTAATCCAAATGCTGAGTTTTTCGTTTTTTGAGTAGAATTAAACTCAATGTTGGACAAGCCCATTAAATAATTAAATTCAATAAAACTGGAAACATAACGGGATAGTTTGATGTCAATACCAGGCGAAAACACTACACCGAAATCACTATTTTTTAAAACACTGGATTTGGTAATGTTTAAAGTTTCATTGTGCAAGGTTTGAATACCCCGAAGCAATGGAGCATAATATCCTGACACGATAATATGAGGTTTTATGACTTTAAAATTAACCATATATCCAAGTCCTGCCTTTATTTCCGCATATTGCAATTTCCAGGAGAAATTCGTATCATCATATACTAAATTTGCACCTCCATTGCGCATCCCTATACTTGATTTCAGGATGATACCGCCTTCAGAGACAAAACGAAATCCGACCCCGTAGGCTCCGGTGATTAAGCTTTGATATTCTTTGTTGTGTTTAATACCTTCGCTGTCTTTAAACTTAAATGAAGGATAGAGCTGAGCTAATTCAATAGTAAATGCCGGTTGTGCACCGCCCACCGTTAAATATGCAACAAAGCAAGTAAGTAAAACAAATTGTTTCATTTTTTTCATTGTATCTATTATTTAGAAATTAATAACTTTAAGGTTTTATTATTTTGAAAGGAATCAAAAATGGTAATCATATATACACCATTCACCCATGACGAACAATTTATAGTATGATGGATGAGGTTCGGTACTTTTTCAGAAAATAGACGCTTTCCATTTATATCTGTCACCTGGATATAAGAAGTTTCCAGCGCTTCCTTACTGGCAATGGTGATAGAACGACTTGTGGGATTAGGAAAGACGGATACATTTAAATTATTCAAAGCAGGACCGCTGAACTCCTCTACTACAAAATTATTTGATTGTTGAAATCCCTGCGAAACAGTAATCGAATTAGATCCAAGGGATGTGTTGAAGGGCTGTCCTACGGTTTGGCCAATAAATACATTTTCTGTTACGCCTGATGAGCCATAACTGGAGATACATTGTCGTTTAATAGATTGTGCATAATTGTCTATCGGAACCGATATAAGCAAGACAAAAATGCCATAGTTTAAACACTTATTGTTTGATAAATTTACTCCCATATCAATTATATTTTGTTTGAATTTTTAACTTGGTTCAACCTTAACTATTCCTTGATTCGTTTACCCTGAGGTCTAATATCCACATGATGTAAACAGTCGCAAAAGCTTCAGAAGCATATACACTTTGTCCATGATAGATAAAGTTGAATGAAAGTCAAACTTTATTAACTACACCCATATCACCATGGAAAAATTTACAGATCCTGCTTAGCCTGTCTAAGTCATGGTACTCAAACTCTTCTTCAGTGCTTTTTATTATGTTTTTCTTCATGAAATTTTCACAAAACTTTAAGATTTGTCATTTAAGTTAAGAAAATGACAGAATAGCCTGTGCAATAGCGGGGTACGAAACATGGCTTTCAACGCTGGAGTGGGTTATCATGCTGCTGCCTAGCCGTGCCAACAGTTTTATCCACCAACTTGAAAATCAATTCATGAAGCGCTAACCAATCATCTCGTCAGCCTGACCTGGCGACACAGCCGCATGGTATGTATACTTACATTGCGTTTGACGAAATCGAAGAGCTCAAATTTGCCATCAAAAACTGAGCTATCTAAGAAGTATAAAGTTTTATATGCTTATTTTTCAAGGATGTTTTTCAAAGTTGACAAACTTGTATCCATGTCCTTCGCAAGCATTTTATCTATCCCGGAGACCATGATATTCATTGGATATATCATAGCACCCGCATTAATCCAACTTACTTTTGTTTGATTATCGGTTACCGATTCTGTTTCCAAGTTTGCATAAGCAATTGAAGCAAAAGGTCTTACAAAACGAATTTCTGTTTCAATTTTTTTCCCTTCGTCGATAGTTAGGATTTCCTGTTCGCCTTCACCGGCTTTTTTATTTCCGTTCCATAGGAAAATGAATCCAACTGTTCCGTCAATTCCTTTGAATTCCATTTTCATGTCAGGGTCAACCATTACCCACTTGTTGAAGTGGACTTGGTTTTTGAGATGTTTTAGATACTCAAAAATTTTTTGCCTGGGTGCATTGATTGTAATTTCTCGATTGATATGATATGTTTTCCTTATGAAGAGTGCAATGATTAAGAGTAAGGCAATGATGCCAGCTAGTACGAACAAAATCGTGAGTATGATTTTCATTTTTTTGTCTTTTAATCGAAATTGTAAATTAGAAATTCAATGTTTAAAAGTAAACGGACAATTGGAATATTATATGAT
>JAYSTG010000386.1:0-3595 GCA_043719965.1 Saprospiraceae bacterium
TATTACTCTTAACAGGAATTAAATATGTCTCAACAGGGCCAATGACTTCAAAAATATATTTTCCAATCTTCATGCCACATCTCAATGTAGTTTTCGAGACATATTTTCTCAGACTAATATCTCCCACTGGTATTGTAATTTGATTTATTTTGGTATGTACTTGTGAATCTTTACACGGATCAGGTATAAACAAAACAAGTAGATCCGTTATTGTGTGTTTGCTCAATACCTACATAGAAATATATTTTACAATTGCAAAAAAGGTTAATATCAGTACAATAGAAGTCGCAATTAATATTCGGTTTATACTTACTTTTTCAGTTATAGGCAATTTACCTTTTCGAAAAAGGAATGAAAGGAAAGTTGAGCTAAAAGCAATAAATAAAGAAGTAAATAAATAACCATTTTTATTTAAATTGAATATTACTGGCTTTATTGATGTTATAATAATAAAGCATAACACTGCTCCAAACCAATAACCCAAAAATAATTTCAGAATCCTAAATTGATATGTATTCATATTTTTTAAAATTTCAAATTATTGAGGATTTTTACAACTATTATGTGTTGCATACGCAATAGTTGACCAAATAGCGGCTTGACCAGCTATCTCTGCTGCAATTATTGCATTTATACCTGGCACTACTCCCAATATAGTCAAATAAGCTAACGAACTTACTGCGTAGGCTGCACCTGCTACATCAGCTGCAACTATTGCATCTTGGCAAGAAATGGCCAAATATCTTTGCTCCAAATTATCGAAATCTGTTTTATTTTCTATATTCCTATTTTTGTTTAATTCATCAAAATATCCTTCTCCTCCAATGTTTTTAGAAAACCAAAGCCTCGAGGAACTTTTAGCAACTGAAGCACATATTAAAATAAACTCTTTGTCACGTTTCGATTCTATTTTTTGGGCTTCTAATATGAATTTATCAATTTTCTTGTGAAATTGATTTAAATCATTATTATTCGAAGAAATCATATTAATTAATTTCTGATATAATTTAATTGGATACTTATTAATTTGCAGATAGGAATTTAAATTTATACTAGTATTTGTGTTAAACGATTTTATTAAATATTCCGTATATCGCTTATTATTCTTAATAGGTCCTAAATCTAAGCCTACATTTCGAATCTCATTTAAAAATGATTTACTATTAGGCTCAACAAGACTAATTATACTTTGAACATTTTTATTGTGTAAAGTCCCAATATCATGAATCTGTTTCGAATCCATACCGAAATTAAAATTCTCATTTTCAAAATTTTCATTCAGCTCTTTTTTACATCCAAAATTTGCAATGAGAATGGCAAAAAAAGCTAGACAAACAAAGAAAGTTTTCATAAACTGGCTACATTTAAAATTTCTCCCTACTCTAAAGGCTTTTCGGGATCCGGCATTCTTCAATTTGCGTATAAATGACCTAAGCTGGGCTGCGCATTCAAAGAATTGCAACAATATTAGAGTTAAAAAGTGAAAATAGGTTGTTTTTTTTCAATTAACATATCATTAACAATTATTAATTTACTTAAAGGTTAATAAATACCATAATATAATATAAGTAGGTAATATTGAGAAAATGAAACTTAATTTATCATACTTGTCGAAACACATAAACCCAAAATAATACTTCATAACAATTTGTGAGTGAGGCAATTATGAATTGTTTTGCATGTTCAATATATTGAAATTTTCTACAATAGAATATATAGTTATAGTACCATCTCCCCATTCTTATATATTACTTGCCCATCTGCCTATATTTCCCCACGTTTCATATCAGCGATCAAGTCCAAATGAATACTAGACTCAATCTTACCTCCACATTGCAAATAAGATTGCCCTAAAGCCATTTGGACTGTACCGGACATTTTTTCGTCGAATAAAATATTCTTTGTTGGGGTCTGGATGAATGGATTAGTGCCTATAGCTGCCTTCGGGATTAATATTATTTGAGATATTTGTGTCTCTCCAAACCTCCGTGCACTGGGGATATCCAAAATTTCTTGCAATGCATGATCTCCAATCATTGCAGTCACATGTAATATGAGCCCCTCTTGAACCTCAAGGCGAAAGCCCTGGATCAATCGCAGCTTAATATAGGCTGGAGAAATCCAGGCTATGGCCTACTCACGGGCAAATTGATTGAAGTTTGACTCCTGAGCCTTGACACTTAACTGAAATTCCGGGATAGCTTGCCGCTGCAATATTCCCTTGTAAAGAGTTTCTAATAATGGCTCTGCCAATGTGGTAGACTGAATAAAAACATGATCGCCAGCTTTGATCTGCAAGCTATAATCCAATAACAAATCACTATACCTATTTAATTCTTGATCGATCATGTTACCAAGTTATGATCATATACGGATATCGAATCACATATTGCTCTTTGATCATTCTGGTAAGTATTTTTCTCAGCTCTTCCATATTTTCCTTCCCTTGAGCAGAGATCATGACTATAGGATATTCATATCTCGACCGGAGCATCTGTTTCAAGCTTTCCTCCAGTTCATTTTTTTCATCGTCGGATAATAAATCATCATAAGCAGTCTTCCTATACGCATCCATTTTATTAAATACCATCAACATGGGTTTGCTATCAGCTCCTATATCTTTGAGCGTCTCCATGACCGTCCGAAGATGATCTTCGTACTGAGGATGAGCTATATCTATGACATGGATGAGGATATCACACTCACGTACTTCGTCTAAGGTAGACTTGAAGCTCTCGATCAGATGATGAGGCAATTTGCGAATGAACCCTACCGTATCGGATAATAAAAATGGCATTGTGTCAAAAAACACTTTCCGCACGGTGGTATCCAACGTTGCAAATAACTTATTTTCTGCTAATAGATCGGATTTGCTAAGGACATTCATCAAGGTAGACTTGCCCACATTAGTATATCCTACCAAAGCGACACGGATCAGCTCACCTCTGCCATGACGCTGAGTCATTGCTTGTTGATCTATTTTTTTTAAGCGCTCTTTGAGCAAAGCTATTTTGTCTTTGACGATACGACGATCTGTCTCTACCTCCTGCTCACCAGGTCCTCGCATGCCTATACCACCTCGTTGACGCTCCAGGTGAGTCCATAGCCCTCTTAATCTTGGGAGCAAGTATTGCATTTGAGCAAGTTCTACTTGTGTTTTGGCCTGTGCGGTTTGCGCACGTTTGGCAAATATGTCCAGGATCAAAGAACTGCGATCTACAATTTTTACTTTTAAGATTTCTTCAATGGTATTGGTTTGTTTACCACTCAGATCGTCATCGAATATGACCAGATCGATACTATGGTCTTCTATGTATTGGCGTATTTCATCCAGCTTGCCCTTCCCGACGAAGGTACCGGAATTTGGATGAGGCAATTTTTGATAAAATCGTTTGATGACTTTAGCGCCTGCAGTAGATGCTAAAAACTCTAATTCATCCATATGTTCGATAACCTGAGATTCAAGTTGCTGTCCGACTACTACGCCTACAATGAGCGCCTTTTCTTTATATCCCGGTTGAAAATTGGCTGCCTTATTATTGAGATTAAAATTGTCTTTCATGTAAGGGTAAAAATAATCTAATCCGTAGACTCA
>JAYSTG010000387.1:0-3594 GCA_043719965.1 Saprospiraceae bacterium
CACGGTCCCTACCTAGATTCTAAATATTTTCTAAATTAAATTATGTTTAGAAATTACATCGATTCATCTCAAACCCACTAAATATGGCGAAGAACCATATATTTGGCTTTATTATTTCGCGAAGATTTCTGTCTAAAAGTATCTCGTTCAAATGAATATAATCTATAGGGCCTATTCATTTTGCGACCGCTGCTATTGCGAATTTCAAACGCTGATCCTTCTTTTACATTCAATAATTTATCGATTCTTAAACTCAAATTACCATGAAGATCATAAAATAAACCATTGGAAAGATCAAATCCCATGGGGTGGTAGTCTACGTTTGACTCCGATATGGTCGTATGACCTTCGGCATCGGTACTATTGGATGTAGTCTTTTGACGAACTACATCGATACGAAGGTCATTGGGTTCATGATCTGGTTTCAAAAGCATTCCATCAAATGAAACTGACTTGGAATGATGGATGTCATGAATATCCAACTTTGCACACTTCATCCATAAAATGGTCAGCAATATAAAAGGTAGATATCTCATTTTGAAGGACTTTAAAATAAAAAGAATTAACTCTCAATTTAAAGTAAATTAAAAAGTATACTAGTGACAGATTAGTTAACTTTTTGCCGAAAAGCGTACTCCTTCAGGCTTGGCTAACATGACCTACTTCATTTACCACTGAGTTGAATATTTTCCGGAGGAAAAACTGCGTGAAATTTCCATACATTTATAAAAAAATTTCAACTCACAATATGAATAGAAAACTAAGAATGGGTATGGTCGGGGGAGGTCGTGGTGCATTTATAGGTGGTGTACATCGCATTGCTGCCAATATGGATGGCCTGATCGAACTGGTCTGTGGCGCTTTTTCCAGTGACCCCACAAAATCAAAAGCTTCTGGTGAAGACCTGATGTTGCCGGCAGATCGATGCTATGACTCCTTCGAAGAGATGATAATGACTGAAAAAGGTCTACCGGATGATAAAAGAATGGATTTTGTAGCGATAGTGACACCCAATCATATGCATTACGAGCCTGCTAAACTTGCACTGGAAAATGGATTTGATGTCATCTGTGATAAACCACTGAGCTTCACCATGTCCGAAGCTCTGGATCTGGAGAAAACTGTTAAATCTACCGGTAGGGTATTTGCACTGACGCATAATTACACGGGGTACCCTATGGTCAAGCAGGCTAAAAGAATGATTCAAGATGGCAAACTCGGTACTCTACGCAAAATAGTTGTAGAATACCCTCAAGGCTGGCTATCTGAAAAAATTGAAGGTTCTAATCATCCCAATTTTAAGCAAGCGACTTGGCGTACCGATCCCAAGCAGTCTGGCTTAGCTGGAGCTATGGGTGATATCGGAACTCATGCCGAAAACCTCGCCGAATACATGTCTGGATTACAAATAGAAGAACTGTGCGCTGATATCAGTGTCCTAGTACCAGGCCGATTGTTAGACGATGATGGTAATGTACTTCTACGTATGAATAATGGAGCTCGAGGAGTTCTATTTGCTAGCCAAATCTCAGCGGGAGAAGAGAACAATCTCAAAATTAGAATCTATGGTGAAAAGGGTGGATTGGAATGGTCTCAACATGAACCGAATACCTTAATCGTCCGATGGCATGAAAAACATACTGAGGTATACCGTACAGGGGTAGGTTCTCTTTACCCAGAAGCCGAAATGCATAGACGAGTACCTGCAGGTCATCCTGAAGGTTACCTGGAAGCCTTCGCTAACATCTATCGAAATTTTGCGTATGCTGTCATTGCAAAAAAAGAAGGAAAACTACAAAATCCATTATATGATTTCCCTACGGTTACCGATGGGGTACGAGGAATGAAGTTTGTGGAGAGTGTAATAGAAAGCGGAAAATCTCAAACGAAATGGGTAAAATTTTAATCAGCTATATCATATATCATATTCACAAAAACAAAAATCAAGGCTTGATTAATGTCTACTTAGGAGTATGTCTATTGGCATTCCCTTTGGTCGCTCAAAGCCAAGCTGTACTACTAAGCTCGAGTGATTTGCCGATATTCATCATCAATACTAATGGCAATATCATTCAAAACGAACCCAGGATCACTGCGGATCTGACTGTCCTTTATAATGGCCTTGGTAAAAGGAATAATATTTCAGATGCTGCTACACATTTTAAAGGCAAGATAGGCATAGAGCTACGTGGATCATCTTCTTTAGATCTTTCGCCTAAAAAACCCTTTGGATTTGAAACACGCAATGCTGATGGATCTAATCTTAACGTAAGTTTATTGGGTTTACCTGCGGAAAATGATTGGGTACTCTTAGCGCCATATAGTGACAAATCGCTGATGCGGGATGTACTGATCCATCATCTTGCTAACCAGATCATGCCTTATTCCAGTAGAACTCGATATTGTGAAGTCGTAGTGAACAATGAATATCTAGGCGTATATGCCTTGATGGAAAAAATAAAACGTGATAATAAACGAGTAGATATCAAAGACATTTTACCAACTACGCAAACTGGTGATGGATTGACCGGTGGTTACATTCTGAAAATCGATAAGACTACCGGTAGTACTCCTCAAGGTGGATTTAACTCAAAATATCCTAATGGCAATGGACTGACACCCAAATACACCTATTATCAATTTGATCATCCTGAAGCCAATGTAATCAATGCTGCTCAAAAACTTTATATCTCCAACTTTATTCATTCGTTTGAAGATCGATTTTCAAGTAGCGATTTTAAGCACCCCACGAATGGTTACCGTAATTATGTAGATGAAAAATCTATGATTGATTTTTTATTACTCAATGAAATAGGCAATAATGTCGATGGCTATCGACTAAGTACTTATCTTTATAAAGATGTAGACAGTAAAAGCAATAAATTAAAATTTGGGCCGATCTGGGATTTTAATCTGGCTTTTGGGAATGCCAATTATTGTAGCGGAGGTGAGACCAATGTATTGGCATTTGAATTTAATAATCGATGTCCAAATGATTTTTGGCAAATCTCTTTTTATTGGCAAAAAGCTATGACAGACCACGCTTTTTTTGAAGCAGCTCGTAGCAGATGGGCACAATTACGAAAATCCACTTTTTTAGAACAAAACATGATCAAAACGGTTGATTCATTACAGCAGACGCTCAAAGAAGCTCAAGCTCGCAATTTCAATCGCTGGAATATCTTGTCAATCTATGTCTGGCCCAATCTGTTTATTGGTGGATCCTATCAAGCTGAGCTAGATTACCTTAAAGACTGGATTAGAAAAAGGATTAAGTTTTTAGACACTTATTTTAATTACGTTGCTACTGTACCGATTCCACAGGATGCACCTGGCGGTATTTCATTTTTTCCCAACCCTTCGAATCAATATATCAGTATACAATTAGCACCACAATGGTCGAGGTCAAGTAAATATCTCATTTATAATAGCCTTGGGGTAAGGGTCTATGAAGGCCTATTGCGTTCAGACAACAAGGTTGATCTCAGCAAATTGTATCCCGGACCTTATCATCTCTGCATTATAAATAAGGGTCAACTTCTCTTGACAAAAACATTTACCAAGTTATAGAGCAATGATTGGACTACCTATTAA
>JAYSTG010000388.1:0-3587 GCA_043719965.1 Saprospiraceae bacterium
AATAATATTAGGATTACTTTAAAAATATTTTTAGATTTGTCTAAAAATATATAAATGGCTAGCCAAACAGTCGAAAATTATATCAAGGCTATATTCCAACTCACTGAAAAAGACGGTGGTACAGTGAGTACATCTGCTCTTTCAGAGCAACTTACTACAAGCGCTGCTTCAGTCACAGATATGCTCAAAAAACTAGCAGAACAAAAGCTGATAGCATATATTCGATATAAAGGTGTGAGTCTGACCAGCTCAGGAAAACTGATGGCAGTCCGCTTATTGCGAAAGCATAGGTTATGGGAGACTTTTTTAGTAGAAAAACTCAAAATATCTTGGGATACAGTCCACGAAATTGCTGAACAATTGGAACATGTTCAAAGTGACTTATTGACTGATCAATTGGATCATTTTCTAGGTCATCCCAAATTTGATCCCCATGGGGACCCCATACCTGATGCTACTGGGAAATTTACCTTAAGAAATCAGGTTTTGCTTTCCTCTTTACACATTGGCGAAAAAGCACAAGTCATAGGAGTAAAAGAGCATGATACCGAATTTTTACAATACCTCGACTCTCGTGCTTTACAGATTCAAGCCTATATTCAAGTCCTCGAAAAAATTCCATTTGACAATACGATAAAAGTCAAAACGAATGATGGTGTAGAAACTCTCTTGAGTGCTAAGGCAAGTCAAAATCTATATGTAAAGAAGCTAATCCATACATGAGCCAGAACATTTTATAAAATAATATGGAATCAACCAGACCATCTGTATCAAGTCCTTCATTATCAGAAGTCAATAAATCTGTAGATGTCACTCAGAAATCTTCTGGCAAAAAATTATTGGCATTCTTAGGCCCTGCCTATTTGGTGAGTGTAGGATATATGGATCCTGGAAACTGGGCCACTGATCTTGCAGGGGGTAGTCAGTTTGGTTATAAATTACTCTGGGTATTATTAATGTCCAACTTAATAGCCCAATTGTTGCAACACTTTTGTGTACGACTAGGCATTGTAAGGAACAGAGACCTAGCTCAGGCCAGTAGAGAGGTCTATCCAAGCTATGTCAATACTTTCTTATATATCCTTGCAGAAATTGCGATCGCAGCTTGTGATTTAGCCGAAGTTTTAGGGATGGCCATAGGACTTAATTTGTTATTTGGGCTTCCTATATTTTATGGGGTCTGTGTTACTGTATTGGATACTTTTTTGCTTTTGTTTCTGTTGAATTTGGGTATCAGAAAAATGGAAGCATTTATTATTGCCTTAGTAGCTGTAATCGGAGGGGCGTTTTTTATAGAATTGTTGATAGCGAAACCTTCGATAAAAGAAATTGGTCTTGGCTTCATTCCTACTATCCCATCAGATGCAGCATTGTATATCGCTATAGGAATTATAGGAGCTACCGTGATGCCGCATAATCTATATCTGCATTCTGCACTAGTACAGACTCGCAAGTTTGAAAATGTACCTTCTGAAATAAAAAAAGCTTTGCGCTTTAATTTTATTGACACTACGATAGCGCTCAATTTGGCTTTTTTTGTGAATGCAGCTATCTTGATTTTAGCAGCTACTACGTTTTACAAAAATGGTATGTATGAAGTAGCAGAAATTCATGACGCGCACAGGCTTTTATCTCCACTGCTTGGAAATGAAATTGCTCCTATCATGTTTGCAGTGGCATTGATAGCGTCAGGACAAAGCAGTACGATCACGGGGACTCTTGCAGGGCAGATCGTGATGGAAGGTTATTTAAATTTGCGAATCTCACCATGGATTCGGAGAATCATTACCAGGCTTATTGCTATAGTGCCTGCCTTGATTGTAATCCAAATTTTTGGTGATCAATCTACAGGCAAATTGTTAGTGCTTAGCCAAGTGATATTGAGTTTACAATTGGGCTTTGCTATTATACCCCTGATCCACTTTGTGAGTGACAAAAAGAAAATGGGTGAGTTTGTGATAAAACCATATATACAAGTATTGGCTTGGTTATCTGCTTTGATTATCGTGGGACTCAATGCAAAATTAGTGTACAATTCGCTAGGTGATTGGATGTCTATTGGCATGGATCCATTAAAATGGTTGGTCTTACTGGTCACTATTTTTTCAATATTTATTTTGTTCTACATCACCTTATTACCGTTGTTCGGGAAAGAACGAGATGCTTCGGAACCTGTACCTCATCTGGCGTTCAAAGGCATCGATGGCATTACATTAACGCCATATAAGAAAATAGCGATTACTTTGGACTATAGTGATATGGATTCTAAATCTATCTCTCACGGAATAGCCCAAGGAGGAAAGGATGCTGAATATCGACTCATACATGTGGTAGAGACAGCAGGAGCTTTTGTATTTGGAAAAGATGTCGATGACTATGAGACGCAATCAGACATCAAACATCTGCAAGCGTATGCCGATGAATTAAATCGTATGGGATACCAAGTATCTTTCGCCATCGGCTATGGAAATCCGCGAAAGGAAATAGTCGCTAAAACAAAAGAGTTCGGTGCTGATCTTTTGGTTATGGGCGCGCATGGTCATAGGGCTTTAAAAGATATTTTGTTCGGCACGAGTATTGATGCTGTACGGCATGATTTGAATATACCAGTGTTGGTGGTCAAATAAATGCTGTTAAGAGATCAATAATTCGGCCTATTGTGTGTAAGTCGTCGGTTGTATTTTCTCGTTTGTTTTATTTACTTTTAGATGATGAATTTTTTAAAATTACCCATCTGGTTGTTAAGCATTAATTTCTTGCAAGCCCAGTCTTCATTTCTTAATGATAATTTAAGTCAATGCATTCCAGGTACATCGAAATTAATCGCGGATCCAATCATTACCTATGCTTCTTTTAACCCTGTAGCCATAGTGCCAGAGGATACTTTTACAATCACATTAGGCCTCAATGTAGAAGGAATCAAAGAAATCGAATTGGATAATGTACGATCCTGGTCTATTAAAGGTAATGTTACTAATACTTTAATTCTAAAAGACGATGGTACTCAAGGCGATCTCAAGGCGAATGACAAATTATTTACATTGAATCAAATAGTCCGTCACATTAGCCTTCGAAAAACCATTGAAACGGAGAACATTGGACCAGTCAATATAACATTCACATACAAAGACAATAGAAAATTGCGCTTGATGACAGATCCTGGTTGTGGATTGAGAATAATCCCTGATCATTATAATATCCCTCCCGTAAAAAGGATTAACGACTCGATTCAACATTCGGATTATGTACTAAATATTGTAACCAAATCACCAATACTTGATCAATATGAAGAAATTGCAAAACGATATTATAGGATCTTTCCAGACGATAGAGATTTTCTGATAACAGCATCTACTTTTATTAACTCCAATCTATTTACAGCTGCAGCTTATATCGGAGTAAAAAACGATATCTCTGGACTTTATGAAAAAAGGAATCCTAACCAATTTTATAATGAAACGTTATCCTTTGGCAGCAAAGGTCGATTAAATGGGTTTATTACTTGTTATGGCTTGTATAGTGGAGAACAATGGCTCATCAATCATGAATTATTTCACCGTTGGGGATTGTATTTTGACCCTTCTTTG
>JAYSTG010000389.1:0-3584 GCA_043719965.1 Saprospiraceae bacterium
TGTTTTGAAAAGCGTGGCTGAACACCTCTTCTTCTTTACCTGTTGATTTATAGTATGGAGGTATCGAAATGGTTTCTATTAACTTAGATTGCACAATCATCGGGTTTACTATTTACAAAGAATTAATTTGATCTGATGTTCATTGCCTAATCTCAGCGGAAGTCCACAGTTATTTGTGGGTATTTCTCCCATATACTAAAGTCATAGCAAACTTAAAATTATTTCTATGGTCTCTTCACTGTTCACACCTAAGCCCTCTTGTTGGTGAATCAATTCGCCTTGATTATTAAAAACACTTATGATATTTGAATGGGAAAAATCCATCGGAGAAATCTGTTTGTATTTTACGGCAAGTACATTGGCAAATTCCTGTACACGTGATGGTGTACCTTGTAAAAAAGTCCAATGTGTGGCCTGCATTTCATTTTTGATTGCAAAAGATTTAAGCCGAATAGGATTATCCACTTCAGGGTCAATACTTACCAATATGAAATTTAGCCCGTCAAGTTTATCCTCAGGCATTTTACTTTCGATGTCTCGCATGTCGGCAACTAAGCGTGGGCAGGCGGCCTTGCAGCTCGTATAAATCATCACCACAACAAGAACTTTTCCTTTCAAATCGTGTAACTGCAGGGTGTCATTATTTTGAGTTTGCCAATTCCCGGTAAGGTTAAAAATTGATTCATCCGTGATAGGAAATTGACTTGTACTTTTGTCCACTTTTCGATCGCCATTTTTACAGGCCCACAGTAGTGTTACAATCAAGACAGTTAGTATAGTTGATTGGCCTATTATTTTCATTCCAATTTTTTATAAAGAGTCCTTCACACATCTAAACCCTAAGTTTTGAATCGCATAGTTTGCTTTGATACTGCCTCTGAATGCGTATCTCATAAATGCGGCATAGTTCATCAGATCGTTAGCCTTTAAGGAGCCACTTCCACAGAACAGGTTATTGTCGGTGGTCATATCATTTCGCGACTCCCCGGTAAGCAAAACAGAATTAAAATCACTTGTCCACTCCCAAACCAGGCCATGTAAATCATATATTCTCCAGTAATTTTTAAACGTCTTGCCGATTGAATTAGAAAATGTTTTAGGTTTTTCATACCAGTCTAAAATGTCTTGATTATACGAAGCAATCATTCTTGCATCGGCAACCTCCTGATCGGCCATGGCTACATATTCCCATTCATCCACAGTGGGCAGGCGGTTGCCCTGACACTCACAAAATGCTTTTGCCGCAAACCATGAAACATGGGTAACGGGACCATTGGGATTAATCAACTGACCAAGTGTAGTGTCATTTTTCCACTTTAAGAGATAGTTATCGTCAGCGAAAATTTTCTTTACACCAGATTTTCTCCAGCGATCGTTCTTTTTAACAAATGCCAAGTAATGCATGTTGCTTACAGGGTACACATCCATATAGAAATCACGGATATTTGCCCTAACAGAATCTCTTCCGTATAAGGGTGTGTAGACACCTTTTGCAATAGGAACCATCGGTGCGACTACTCCAAATGGTAAATCCGGTAAATCCACTGGAGTAGCCGCTGATGATTGGGTTGAATTATTCAACTCTTGCTTACCCGTATCCGAACCCGTAAAAGGGCAAGATGACATGACAAAATAAAGTCCAATAATTGATATGACTTTTTCCAAAGCAAGGAAGCCTTAGCTAATTGTTATTTTGTTTTATTCCGTATCACAGCAACCATTGCCGGAGTTACATCTTTCTTGCTGTTATCCCATGTATTGTATACGTAGGTGAGCACGTTGGCAATCTCACTATCAGTTAGTGTTTGGGCCGTCATGACGCTATTATATTTTTTACCATTTACGGTCATTTCGCCCGTTTTACCCTTCAGTACAATTTCTATGGCTCTATTTACATCGTCATTTAAATAATCCGATTTAGCCAGTGGAGGAAATGCATTTGCTATTCCTTCGCCAGTGGGCTGATGACACGCAAAACAAGTTTTGGCATAGATGGATTTTCCGTCTGCAATTCGTTCGGCTAATGTGATAGGCTTAGGCGGGGCGGCAACATTATCCTCAACTGGCATAGATTGAATAGTACCACCTTCAGGATGATACACGTTATCGGATTGGTTTCCTGAATAGATGGTCTTATTTTCATCACCAGTAACTTTAAGCATACCTAATGAGCCTTTATTGAAGGTTCGGAAAATAGAGTGGTCTACCAGGATGAGCGTTCCGGGTACATCAACTTTAAAATCAACAATGGAAGAACCGCCTGCGGGTATTAAGGTAGTTTGAACATGGTGGTTAATGGAAGTCCCTCCTTCGATATGAACGTTATCGAAAATTTCACCAATCACATGGAAGGATGATACTAAATTTGGACCGCCATTACCAACAAACAGACGAACACGCTCTCCAACTTTTGCTGTAATGGCGTTGTCTCCGGTCAATGCTCCAATCTTACCGTTAAAAACAACATAATCAGGCTGCTCTTTTACAGCCTTCGCCATATCGAATGGTTGCAATCCTTTTTCTCCATTGCTTCCCTTTGTATAGAAATCACCTTGCATGATGTAATATTCTTTATCCACGGGAGGAAGGCCGCCTTCCGGTTCAACTAAAATCAATCCGTACATGCCATTGGCAATATGCATACCCACGGGAGCCGTTGCACAATGATAAACGTATAATCCTTCATTAATCACTTTAAATGAAAACACTACTTCATGACCAGGCGCTGCAAATGAAGATGCGGCTCCGCCTCCAGGGCCGGTTACTGCATGCAAATCAATATTGTGAGGCAATTTATTGTCGGGGTGGTTTTTAAAGTGGAATTCTACTTCATCACCAACACGAGTCCGAATAAAGCTTCCCGGGACTGTTCCTCCATACGTCCAATACACATATCTAACACCATCAGTCATTTCGCTTTCTTTTTCAATTACCTCCATGGTAACAGTTAGTTTCATTGGGGCTCTGTTTCCTACCGGCTTAGGAACAAATGGTGGTGCCGTTAATTCTGCCACTGCTGTTCCAGTAGTTTTCATGGTTGCAGGGTTTTCACTTTTCCCTGAATCGCTGGGTGAACTGCAGCTAATAAAAGCAATGGTTGTGAAGCTTATAACAAATACTGTTAACAACTTCGGGAAATTCTGAGAGGATTTATTTTTCATGGTTTTTTATTTAGGATACAGTTACTAAGGCCTCATCAGTTGGGCGGCCATACTTAATAAATTCCACTATATAGCAAACTATTCCAGCGGTAAACATGCTAGCACAGCACACTAATATGAAGAAATGCACTTCAATTTCCTTCTGCACATCTCCGAACTCCAAACCCACTTTCCGTTCGAGATAAACTTGGGCAACACCGGCAACACCAAAGGCAACTGTCATACCCAGCATGCCGATATTAGATAACCAAAAGGCCAATTGGCCCGTCACGGTATCATATAATTTTCTTCCTGTAAGATTAGGAATTGCGTAACTAATAATGGCTAACACAATCATGCCATAAGCACCCCAAAAAGCAAGATGTGCGTGCATGGCTGTAACCAATGTACCATGGGTGTACATATTTACTTGCGGGAGTGTAT
>JAYSTG010000390.1:0-3579 GCA_043719965.1 Saprospiraceae bacterium
TTACGATGGAATTGACCTTTTTAGTATAATAATGGTACGGAAAGTACCAAAGCGTTGCACGCCTAAATTAACCTTATTTTAGATCTAGTAGTGAATCTACGCCTACTGGCCTCGCCAAAGTAAATCCTTCACCATAGCCCACTTGCAAATATCGACCATAGACCTTAGCTCTTGCTATCTGGTAATCTAAAAACTCTTTGGACGAAATGGGAGAATTCTGTTCTTTGGAATTAGGGTCATAAAATTGAGACTTGAAAGTCTTGATAAGTTCCATTTTTTGATCCATGTATCCAGTGATATCGACTACAATATCCGGTTTGGAGGGATGGTCCTGAATATAGTGATACACTGCATGTGGCCTCCAGGCCATTTGACTCTTGCCATTTAATTTGGTACTTATCTTGACCAAACCTGCAAGAAAACATGCTCTTGCTGTGAGCTGAGCAGCGCGGCTATGATCTGGATGTCGATCTTCTTGTGCATTGGCCAGGACAATAGTAGGCTGCCATTTTCTGATGGCAGTGATGATAAGTTTTAGATTTTTTTCATTGATTTCAAAAAAACCATCGCCTATGTTTAAAAACTCTCTCGAGACGGCTCCCATCTTTTTAGATGATGCAAGAGCTTCCTTTTTACGTATAATTCCATTGCCTCGAGTACCTAACTCTCCCCAAGTAAGATCGAGCATGGTCACTTTTTTTCCACTAGCAATTTCTTTTAGTAAATAACCGCTACAGGAAAGCTCTATATCATCTGGGTGAACACCTATAGCTAATATATCTACTTTCATGCCGTTACCATTTTAACAAAGCCGACCCCCAGGTAAAGCCACTGCCGAAAGCGGCAAGGCATACTAGATCTGATTTTTTAATTTTACCTTCTTGAAAAGCTTCATATAAAGCGATAGGAATAGATGCTGCAGTCGTATTGCCATATCGCATGATATTATTATACACTTGATCATTCCTGAGGCCCAGTTTTTTCTGCACAAATTGGCTGATTCTCAAATTGGCTTGATGAGGGATCAACATTTTGAGATCCGAAGATTGATAACCATTCGTATCCAAGGCTTCCATGATGACCTCTGGAAATTTTACTACCGCAGTCTTGAATACAGCTTGCCCATCCATATGAGGGAAATAGTCTTCATCCTTCACCATTTTTTCTGTTAAAAATGCCCCGCCAAACTCCTGGTCAGGATAGCCAAATCGTTCTGGGCCGAGATGGACCCCTCCGTGGCATCCTGGATTGATATAAGACAAAGTCTCTGCTTGATCACCATTACTGTGAAGATGCGTAGATAATATAAAACTCTCTTGATCGATAGAGGGTTGCAACACTAGTGCACCTGCCCCATCACCAAATATTACAGTCACATTTCTCCCTCGGGTGGAAAAATCCAGGCCTGCGGAATGGAATTCAGCTCCGACCAAAAGGATGTTTTTATACATCCCTGTACGGATGTATTGATCTGCTATAGAAAGTCCGTAAATAAATCCACTGCATTGATTCCGCACATCCAGGGCTCCTACATCTTTAAGCTTTAATTGTCGTTGAAGTAATACGCCACAGCCCGGGAAGAAGTAATCCGGACTTAAGGTGGCAAAAATCACAAAATCGATATCAGACGGGGACACCCCTGCATGCTCCATAGCCTGTTTAGCAGCCAAGGCACCCATAGTAGAGGTCGACTCTTTATGTTTTTGCCCATACCTGCGTTCTACAATACCTGTTCGCTCCTGTATCCACTCGTCTGTGGTGTCCATGACTCTGGCCAGATCATTGTTCGTGACACGCTTCTCTGGGAGATAAACTCCTATTCCGGCGATTTTCGTTCTCAACATGGTAGATTTCTATTTGTTTTTCGAGGAAAAGTTAATCAAAATTATTCACCTGATAGTCTTGCAAGGTCAGTGCCAGATTTAGATAAATTGATTTTGGGTGGAAGTTTTTTTTCGAAATTAAAGTTAAATATTCCGTAGATCTGAGTTTTTAAGTCTTCCTTTCCTTTTTTTTGGCCGCTGGGAATAAAATATTATTTAAAATCAGTCGATATCCCGGGCTATTAGGATGCAAATTTAGATCAGTATCAGGGTCATTGATAAAATGACGATAATCTTCTGGATCATGTCCTCCATAAAAAGTCCAGGTCCCTTGACCTCTGGTACCATGTATGTACCTGACCTCATTCAAGGATTTATTCTCTCCCAAAATCAATACATCTGTCTTGACATAGTCTTTAATAAAAGCGGTCGTCTGACCCATAAACCCCTTCACAGTGCGAGTATGATTTTGTGTCAACATGGTCGGTATAGGATCCCATTTGGCCGAAAAGTCAAATAGTGAAAAATAATCATTTTCCGGATTTGCTTTTCGCACATTATTATCAATAGAGCTGAATTCATTGTCAAAAGGATTTTTAATGATTTTAAAGTTCTTAAAAGCCAGTGTTTTAGAAAAATCTAATCGCTCCTGACAATCTCCATCCATAGGGTCACCATCAAATACTTCAGCACAAATGTCGACTCCATCCGCAGCCATAGCGATATCGTAGGTATCTGTTGCAGAACACATAGCAAACAAAAAACCTCCACCTAAAAGATAATCATGTATACGTTTTACGACGGCCAATTTGAGTTGTGATACTTTTTTAAAACCAAGTCGCTTAGCCATGGCCTCTGACTCTTGAACATTTTGACGATACCAAGGAGCGGTATGATTGCCAGAATAAAATCGTCCATACTGACCCGTGAAGTCTTCGTGATGCAGGTGTAGCCAATCGTATTTGGCGAGTTTGTCATTCAATACATCTTCATCGTATATTTTTTCGTACGGAATCTCTGCATACGTGAGCGCTAACATCACAGCATCGTCCCAGGGTTGGATCCGTTGACCGGTCTGATGATCAAACTCTGGAGTGTAGACTGCAACTTTAGGTGCAACTTCCAATTTGATGACATCTTGATTGACCTCAGGATTAGCGATTTCTGCGAGGATTTGGTTGAATTGGGCCGTTGGGATGATTTGATAAGATACCCCTCTGGTTTTGCATTCTTTTTCATATTGTGTTTTGTTTTCAAAGGCAAAACTTCCTCCTCGATAGTTGACTAACCAATAGGCCTCTTCTTTTTGCTGCAATATCCAGTACGTGATGCCGTAAGCTTTTAGATGATTTTTTTGATTCGGATCCATAGTGATCAAAATCATGGAAGCCTGTATGGCTAAAGAATTTAACAGTATGGTAACTAAAATCAGTACAATTTTCTTTGACATGGATGCTTTTGGTTAAATGATCTAATCAATTTTAAATCAAAATTGCGGTATTGACCAAACAAATATCATAGATATTTATTCATCTTTGCAATAATAAGTCATAAGATTTAAATTATTGATAACAAGAGCGTATTGTTTTTTAAAAATTTTTGTCTTTGATTGCTTTTGCCAAATTTATGCTCTACCAGGTATTTTTTGAAAAAAAATGGCTGATGTTTGATATTAAATAAAATTGTTCTCTAGATAACTTAACATAGATGATACTTTCCAATACGTTGATTTGGATATTATGCATAGCTCTGGGAA
>JAYSTG010000040.1:0-2253 GCA_043719965.1 Saprospiraceae bacterium
TTTTGACTCTTGTGATTCAAGATTGCAAAAGAACTGATCGTAAATCAAACGCTCAAGATGAAATCCTGACCGATGAAACTCAATCCCAAGATTGGTTAGCGTACGGTCGTACCCATAATGAGAGACGCTTCAGTCCCTTAACTTCAATAGACACCAATAGTGTAACTAATCTTCAGGTAGATTGGTATATCGACCTGCCCAAAGACCGAGCCTTAGTATCTACACCTCTGGTCATCGATGGTGTCATGTATTTTACGGGCACATCCAATATCATCAGAGCAGTGGATGCTGCCTCCGGTAGAATGATCTGGACTTTCGATCCTGAAAATGCTAAGTATATCGGCCATCATCGTCGTACAGGATGGTCGCACAGCAGAGGTATCTCTTATTACAATGGAAAAATATTTAATGCTACCTGGGACGGAAGATTGATTGCCATTGATATCAAATCTGGTAAGGCTATTTGGAGTGTACAAACTACTGATCCTTCCAAAGCCTTTACTATCACTGGCGCTCCTAAAGCTTTCAAAAATAAAGTATTGATAGGTAACGGGGGTTCAGAGGCAGGACCCAATCGGGGATATGTCACAGCTTATGATACTGAAACTGGCAAACTTGCATGGCGATTTCATATCGTCCCGGGTAATCCGGCAGATGGATTTGAAAATGAAGCAATGAAAATGGCCGCAGGAACCTGGACCGGAGAATGGTGGAAAATGGGTGGTGGTGGTCATGCCTGGCATGGATTTACCTATGATGCTGATTTGGATGTATTGTATATCGGTACAGGCAACGGAGGACCTTGGAATAGAAATATCCGTAGCCCTCGAGGCGGTGATAATCTTTTTTTATGTTCTATCGTCGCACTCGATCCGGATGATGGCAAATATCTCTGGCATTACCAGACTACTCCGGGAGAAAGTTGGGATTATAATTCCAATATGGATATTGTATTAGCAGACTTGAATATCGAAGGACGATCGACTAAATGCATCTTGCACGCTCCCAAAAATGGATTTTTTTATGTCATCAATCGTGAGACTGGCAAGTTGATTTCAGCCAAACCTTTTGTGGAAACTTCCTGGGCCTCACATATAGATTTGAATACAGGCCGTCCGGTAGAAGTACGAGGCGCGCGCTATCATAATGATACTTTTGAGTTGACACCTGGACCTCATGGTGCTCATAGCTGGCATGCTATGTCTTACAATCCTTTGACAGGATTGGCTTACATCCCTACTATACACGATGCTTTGGCTTATACCGATGTAGGAGTCGATACACATTTTGTTTCGATAGATTTTAAAGGAGGCATTGGAACAAAATTATTCCCACCTAAAAAACAACCTCGATCTTATCCTGGATCATTACAGGCCTGGGATCCAATCCAGCAAAAAATAATCTGGGCTCATCCACAAAACGAACTGTGGAATGCAGGCACTTTGAATACAGCTGGTTATATAGTCTTTCAGGGTAGAGCAGATGGAAAATTGCTGGCCTATCACGCTGCTACAGGAAAGATACTTTGGACATTCGATGCAGGCCTTGGTATTTCGGCGCCTCCTATAACTTATAGTATTAATGGTAAGCAATTTATTGCATTATTGGTGGGATGGGGTGGAGCATTCGCAGGCGTAGGTGACAAAACCCTCGGTTGGGAATATGGTAAACATACGAGAAGGTTGATTGCATTTTCACTCGAAGGGAAAAAAGCATTGCCTCAGCTGCCTCCCCCGTATTTTCCTGATCCATTGATCGATAGGAAATTTAAAATAGATTTAAAATTAGTGGCTATAGGAAGTAAAGAATACGGCCCTTGCCGAGGCTGCCATGGAGGTAATGTCATTGCTATGGGAATGGCACCGGATTTACGTGCTTCTCCTATTCCATTAAATTTAGATTTGTTCAGACAAGTTGTAAAGAACGGTACTAAACTCGACATGGGTATGCCATCTTATGCAGATATGACAGATGAACAATTGCTGGGATTGATGCACTATATCAGAGAAAGAGCTAGTACAAGTGATTAAAGACATTTGATGCCCTTAAATTTAAACATGTTCAGCAAGGATGACTTTATCTTCATTTAATGATAATCGAAGCACATGAAACGTTTTAGGAGTACTTAGAATATGAAATTCTTTGCTTAAATGATAGCTCTATCTTGATTTTGTTTTATCCCTGTAGGAAGGATTACTCAATATGGTCTTGATTTGGATGGTATCTTTAGAAATACACATTTGACTGGAAATG
>JAYSTG010000391.1:0-10018 GCA_043719965.1 Saprospiraceae bacterium
AGTGCCTTCGCTTGGAAAATGGATAAGGGTTACACATTGACAATGCAGAATTAAATATAAAACGGAGGAAGCCGAAAATCCGGACAAAGAGTAGGCAAATTTAATCTTTATTTTATGCCAGATGTTTGGATTCAATTAGAAAACCGTGCCTGGGATACCATGCCGAACAACATAGATCGCATGACGGGCAAAACCGCACAGGATATCACTGGAAAAGCTCCAGTCAATGTTATTATCACTTCACCTGGAACAGGAGTCACTAAAACCAGAAAAATGTTTGCACCTCTGCAGGATATTAGTGGAAATATTATTGAAGCACTGATATTCAGAAGATACAATGCACCAGTGCAAGCAGATCTCAGTGATGCTTGGACAGTTCCATTCGATCGAAAAGTAAATCCTTGGGATATAAACGAACCTAACCCCACAGATAATGGTACTATGGGTACTATTCCAGGAGCTGTAATCGAATGTAATGTGGGGGATACTGTCATCGTCCATTTTAGGAACCTGGATATGAGAGCAAATAAAAGCTTTAAAACAAGAACTCACAGTATGCATGTACACGGTTTTGTATTTGAAAATGCACATGATGGTGCTTATCCACTTTCACCATCAGACCCATCCCAACCAGTACCTGCCTCAGAAAGAACTGCTTGGAACGATGTTGGGGTGACAGGACCTAATAAAATCGGAGACCGTGTACCACCTGGTGCAACGTTTAATTACACCTGGAAAACAGTAGGCTGGCCAAGCACTGCTGGAGTTTGGTTATATCATGACCACTCTTTTTGTGATATGGAAAATATGGAATTGGGTGCTATAGGTATGGTTGTAATTCATAATGCTGCCGATAATCAAAATGATTTTGTCCTGACTGATGCAGATTTTCCAAGCGGCAATGCTAATGGTCATCCTGTTGAATTCAAATGCAGACCCTTTGATACTGCTATTAGAATAGATAAAAGCATTTTACATCAAGTCGGAGTAATAGATAAACTTACACATGATCTGATTCCACATCAACATGGTCACGGTATTCCAAGGGACATAAATAAAGAAATCAAAGAAGGTAAAGGAAAATTATTTGACCCGGATATTACCAGAATAGTAAAACAAACTGATGTACTGTTACATCTTGATAATGATTTTCGACAATTGGTTGCATTCTGTTTCAGGAGATATAAAAAGCCTCCAACTAAAGCGCTTTATCTTCAATTATATCATGAGATGCCAGCTGCTCCGGGTATGTGCATTAATGGTCGTACCTATTTGGGTAACACTCCAACTGTAGTAGGCGGTATAGACACTAAAATGAGGTTTGGTGTGGTTGGAATGGGTACTTCAGGTATGGGCTTTCATACTTTTCATATTCATGGACATCGTTGGATAATGCCTGGACCAGATGGAAATACGCCTAATGCCATTCAAGTCAGTCCTCAAAATAAAGCAGTCTCACAATTTGAAGACACTCGCACTTTTGGCCCTGCAAATTCATTTGTATTCACAATCAATGGAGCATCTGGAAGTTTTATGCGAGCAGGAGGTCCATCACCTGATGATTCAAAAGGAGAATGGCATATGCACTGTCATGTACTAAATCACATGATGCAGGGTATGATGGGTTCATTGTTAATTGTAGAGGAAGGTGATTTTGCATCTCGCTTGCCTGTAGGTGAAGAATGTCCACCAGGTAATGTAGTTGTGCCTCCTGGCCCAGTAGCACACTCAATAAATATCAATAGCTTTAATTCTTTTCCTGCGGCTACTAATCTCCCAGTTCATATGGGTGATACGGTCCGTTTTATAAATAACCATATTGATTCTCACTCTGTAGTATGGGATACGGTAGGTTCGCCTGCAGATTCAGGAATAATAAATACGGGCGGTGATTTTTGGGATGTAGTAATGACCGGTATGGGCACATTTAATTATCACTGCGGTGTACATGGAAATGGAATGGCGGGATCTATTACAGTGATAATGTAAAACAGTAAAACATTTAAGCGAATATTGGTTGATTATCATGGTCAACCGGAATTCATTTTCGATAACATTTTATTCAAAATTTAAACCTTTTTCATATGGCACTTGGAGACGGCGTTCGCAGAAATATCGCTATGGTATCACCAGCCGAACGTGATTTATTTATAGATGCAATTATAAAACTGCATACAGACCCTGCTCATGTATATCCCGGTGGGGTAACCTACTGGGGAAAGCAAGATGAAATTCATCAAGCAACTCACGTACATGGTGGTCCGGCATTTATGCCGTGGCATCGTGAATTGTGTAACCGTTTTGAAGAACTATTACGTTTAGTTCATCCGGAGTTATCATTGCATTATTGGGATTGGACAACTGACCCACGAAACACTCCCGACGGACAAGGCGGTTTCGTAAATTTATTTACGCCTCAGTTTATGGGAGGCGCTAACGGAGCTGCAGGTGCGCCACTAACAGCTTTTACCGGTATAACCCGTAATGTAAATGGCGGGCCGCCACCACCATTCAATCCACCGGGTATTTCTAGCGATAACACAAATATTACTGCTAGTGACGGTGCCGCACCGGAAAATCAGTATTCATTATTTGATTCGGCCGTTCAAGGCGATCATAATAATTTTGCGCATTCATACATAGGTGGCACCATAGGACCTCCTCATACAGCGTTTGAAGACCCTTTTGTTTTTTTGTTACATTCCAATGTTGACAAATTGTTTGCACAATGGCAGATGAATAATAATGCATTTGGCAATGAATGGAGATTACTTTCAGAGCAAGTATACGGTAATCAGGGTAGCGACCCGGAGATAACTGAAAACCTGGAACCTTGGGCCGGAGGAACAGGCACAAGACCCTGGACAGCAGGAGATGGACAGATAGCGGTTAAAAACTCAAAACACCCTTCTGTAGTTAAACCCCCTTGTTATGATAGTATACTTGCTTTAATTGATTATGAAACACTGAATGTCGATTTTGGAAACATTCCTGAAGGATTAACCTCGTTTAGGGCTGCACGAATAAAAGTTAAATCTTGCCATAAAGTTAAATTCAGAATTACTCAAAATCCAACAGGCAATTTTACACTAACACCTATGGGATCTGTTTTTACCTATGACCCAAAAACTCATGGTGCCTATGGAGATGCTTTTGTCTGGATTCAGTTTACCGCTAATGGAGAAGGCTTGCAAACTACTACTATTAAAGTGCAGGCGTTTGAAGATTTGGATCCAGCCAATCCACATAACATAGGTACAGAGCAAACAATTACATTTTCTGCTACTCCAATTGCCAGAACCAATAACTCAGTGGTATTGGTATTGGACAGGTCAGGAAGTATGAGTGCCAATGCAGGAGGAACAAGTACAAGGTCAACACTAATGAAAACAGCAGTTGGAGTGTTTGCTACATTAATGAGAACAACAGATGAAATAGGATTAGTTAGCTTTGATGACCAGGTGGCCACCTTATTACCTGCGACTGCTCAAAGTTCGGCCTTAGTACAGGTTATAACGATTCTTGTAGGTAATGGATTAGACCCTCGTGGGGCAACCGGAATTGGAATCGGCATTCAAGAAGGTAATGCAGTACTTGCGGGGGCAAATGCATCCTTCAATAAAACAATGCTGGTTTTAACGGATGGAAATGAAAACGTACATCCTTTCATTAACGAACTGCCTCCAGGCACAATTACTGCCAAAACTTTTGCAATAGGATTTGGACTACCCGCAGAAGTTAGTGCTCCGGTCCTCAATCAGATTACCAACAATTCAACCGGAGATTTAATTGTAACCGGAAATTTTACTACCGAAGAGCAACGATTTTTATTGACAAAATATTTTGTGCAAGTGTTGAATGGAATTAATAATGATCAAATCATTCTTGACCCACAGGGAAATTTGTTATGGGGAGCAATTCACCAAATACCATTTATAGTATCAGAAGCTGATGTAAGTTTAGAATGTATAGCGCTTTGTCCTGTTCCTTTATTATTAAGTTTTAAATTGGAAACACCAGATGGTAAGATTATTGATCCATCTATGTCGGGCATTGAACCAAACATTGAATATGTAAATGGTAAGGAAGTAGCATTTTACAGAATGATGCTTCCGGCTTTACCTGCAAGCCCCGCGGCAAGCCACGCAGGCACCTGGAAAGCTATTCTTCAGATAAAATCCAAGGAGGAAATAGAAAAATTATTGAAACAGGAAAAGATTGATATTCGAGAGTTAGTGGCAAATCTCAGAAAAACACTTCCTTATAATTTTATGGCACAATGCTATTCAAATCTAGTATTTAATGCGAAATCCATTCAATCAAGTTTAGAACCGGGAGCAATTGTAAAAATTGAAGCATCATTAAAAGAGTACGATGTTCCAGTAGCGAATAGGGCGAGCATTACTGCATTGGTGACAAAACCTGATCTCAACACTACAACTATTGTATTAATAGAAACAGAGCCTGGTTTTTTTGAAGCTGAATATAAAGTCACCGCTATTGGTAATTATTCATTCAGATTAATTGCGAAAGGAAGCACAATAAAAGGCAGGCCCTTCACAAGAGAAAAAACAGTTACAGCAGGTGTATTTATCGGCAGTGATAAATATTATGATAATAATAATTTTTCTTCTTTGATTGAATTGATAAATGAAAGAGACAGACGATTTTGTGAATTGTTGAACTGTATTTTTTCACATGATGTAATCAATGAAAAACTAGAGAAGAAGCTGAAAGAATCGGGAATTGATTTGATGCGCCTGAGGGAATGTTTAAAAAAATATTGTTATCATCGGAAGCAGCCGGAGAGGAAAGCTCATGGTATAGATTTCGGGAAAGCTCTAGCTGATCCTAATATCATGGCAGCGTTTAATAAAATGGGAGCGAATTTTATTTTGAATGATGAAACATTTGGATTTGCAAAACAACCTGTACCGGGAAAAAAAGATAAAAAGATAGATCGAAAGAATTAAAATAACATATACCATTTGTAGAAAAAGAATTAAGGATTTGCTTATTGATCTTTTCGTTTTTTACTCCGTACTATTTTCGGTAACAATTTTTTTCACAATTAAAATTTTTTTCTATGACACAAAAAACAATTTCTGCTAAAGAAAAAGTAATGGAAGAACATTACAAAGGGAACGGGAAGCACCATGACTTTAAATTAAAAGCCGGTATCCATCGAAGAATTCTCAATTTTCTTAATCAGGCTGTGAGGCCGGAAGATTTGGTGTATGAGAAAATACACATGGGGCACGGCGATGGCGATCATTTTCACGAGGACGACCCGGAAACTTTAAATGCAAAACCGATGAAGATATTGGATTTTGATATTGCTAAAGAGATCATTGGCTTTAGAGACCGGGAATTTCCGTTTGGATTCCGAAATCTGAAAGAAGTATTTGAACTAAAAGTATTTAACCGCAGGCATTTAGATATTTTATTACATCACTTCAGCGATATGATGTATGGAAGTTGGGTTGATTTTCCGGTAAATATTCCTCGCAGGGGACCGGGTGGTTATGATGGAATAGTGCATGCTGCATTACTGCATACGGGTAAAATTTTGTTCATAACTGCAGATGAAACTACACTTCTGTGGGATCCGGAGAACACGACTGTATCTACTTTTGAGGATCCAGTCAATCAACCGCATCTTATACCAAATGCAGCCGAAGGCTACTCCGTTCTTTGTGGTGGTCATTCTTTTTTATCGGACGGAAGGCTACTGGTAGTCGGTGGCGGAGGTTATGGACCAAATTCAAAAGCTAAGTGGGGATATAAGTTTGACCCGGATACAAAGTCTTGGTCAAGAACAGCAGGCAGTATGACAGATGACCGGTGGTATCCTACAGTTTTAACGTTGGGCGATCAACGAATGGGCAACAGTCATGAAGTATTGGTTGTATGCGGACATGGCGGCGGAGATATGGAAATATACAACGAAGGCACTGATAGTTTTGCGGAAATAGTTTCAGGAGACAACAAGCCTTTTCCGGAATTATATCCCGGTCTTCATTTATTACCCAACCATGCAATTTTTTATACAAGAACAGGTTGGGCATCACCAGGTCTAGGGGGAGGACCATTTAATGGATCAAGTGATGATCAATCCGCCTATTTCACTCTTACTGGAAGCAATACGGGTGTATGGAATAATATTGCTCCTAAAACACCTTCCATGCCGGACCGTTCAAAGGGAATGTCTGTAATGATATTGAGTAATACTGCTCCGTATGTGCGCATTTTAGCGCTGGGCGGGGCGGACCCTTCTACAAACAACACGTATGAAATTATTGATGCAACATCATTATCGCCTGTAGCCAATTGGGGTGCTTCCTCCTTATTCCCTGATGGTGAGCATAGGAGTCTTTGCAGCGGAGTATTATTACCGGATGGGAATGTATTTGTATGTGGAGGTATCAACAGAATAAATTCGCCCTGCACTTTATTTAATCCGCTATCTAATACCTGGGCAGCTATGGATGAATTGCCATCTAAAAGGGATTATCATTCCGCGGCATTATTATTGCCCAGCGGAAAAGTAATGATGGCGGGCTGGAACAATACTAAGATTGAAGTTTATAGTCCACCTTACTTGTTTAAGGGTGCAAGACCGGTAATTTCGGTTGCTCCTTCTTTGGTGCATCATGGTCAGAGTTTTGTGATTGAATCTCCTGATGCATCGTCAATAGTAAAAGTGGTTTTGGTAAGACCCATGGCTGTAACGCATCAAACAGATACAGAACAAAAAATCCTGGAAATGCCTTATATACATGACCATGCCAATCCCACAAAGTTGACATTGACCGCTCCGCATGGAGGACATCCGCATTCGTTAGCCCAGCAAGGCAATTATATGATGTTTGCTGTAAATATTAATGGAGTACCTTCAGTTGCTAAATGGATTTATCTGCACTAATTGATTTATCAAATAAATAAAATACCCTGACTTTGTAAAATTTCAGGGTATTTTTTGTCTTCTTTCAATTTTTATCTTTTGCATGTGGTTTGCACCAATCTTGTTTGTCGTGATATTGTCTGGTGTCTTATAATAAGCTTTCCTCCCTAAGGCCTAGCCCTCAAATCAATCCCTTTAATTCCCTTACCCTCCAATATCTTATTGATAGCAGGTACTTCTGCTTGCATGACCTGATCCAATTTTGTTTGTAGTACAGTCAATTCTTTGGACAACTCGTCAAATACTTTGCCCACACCAGCAGTTGGTTTGCCATCTCCGGTTTCCAAGCTTCGCCTCAATGCTGCAATCCTATTATTAAGTTTTATAGGAAAATTAAGTGGATCCTGACCACTGCGATTTTTTGTCTGATATAGTTCCTCTTCAATCGTTGTAACATTTTTGATAAAAGATTCGGCTTTTGATTTGAGCATATCATCAGAGTTGCTTTTAAGTGCAGACTCAAGCTTTGATTTCATATCACGTATTAAAATCACTGCTTCATTGGCTTCTGTCTCTTTGTCTCTGATGCGAGATTCCACCTCAAAAGTAGATTTGATATCTGCTTCAGTGACTCCTTTGATATTAGGATTCATTTTTATTTCAAATGATTGGCTAAAAGATTTACCATCGGCTCGAAGCCTTACCTGATATTTACCCAGTGGGGCCTTGGGGCCGCGGGTCATTTGTGCCCCCCATATGATGATACCATCAAATACTTTTGCTCCCGGATAAAATAGATTCCAGTTAAATTTATTCAATCCGGCGGTAGTCGTAGGCGAAGGAGGCGGAGGCGGGCCAAACCAATCATCTTCATTCGATTCTTCTTTTTTGGCTGCTCTGGCACCGGTATAAGTTTGTATCAAACTACCGCGCTCAGCCAAAATGTCGATATACACTGTATCCAATTCTTTGGGTAAAAAATATTGTATCTCTGCATTGTATACAGATCGGATAGCATCTGCCGGTTTATATAGTTTGATTTCATTTAGTGATTGAGAGTTAGTCATTGACGCAATGGTTGTATATCATCCATGATCCAAAAATCACGACCATGAGTGCCTAGCACCACATCATTATCTTTTACCTCCAGATCACGAATCGGGGTATTGGGAAGATTAAATTGTAAAGACTGCCATCGATCACCTTCATTAGCCGAAAAATACACTCCATGCTCTGTACCTAAAAACAATAAATTTTTATTTGTTACATCTTCTCGTACTGCACGTGCAAAATGTCCTTTGGATATCCCTTGTATGATTTTAGTCCAGGTCTTGCCGTAGTCGCGTGTGTGGAATACATATGGCTCTCTATCATCCACCTGATATCTGTTGGCAGCAAGATATGCTGTACCCGGAGTAAAGCGAGATTCATCTATTATTTCTATTCTTGAATACTTAGGCAGTTCTTTGGGAGTGATGTCTGACCAATTTTTACCGCCATCACGAGTGATATGCACTTTACCATCATCTGATCCTGTCCATATTGTCACATCATGATTAGATGGAGCCAGTGCAAATATGGTAGCATATATCTCAGGTCCATTCATGTCTTTTGTAATGATACCTCCCGTGGGGCCAAGAGTTTCGGGGTCAGCAAAGGTAAGGTCGGGACTAATCTTTTCCCAGCTTTGACCATCATCTGTGGTCTTCCAAAGATGCTGCGAACAGGTATACATGATCTTGGGATCTTTTGGTGAAAACATGATAGGATAAGTCCATTGCCAACGCTCGGGCAATGATGATGTCGCTATCCCTTCGGTAGTGGAAATGAAAATAAAAACTGCGAATGCCGAAAAGCTGGGAGAGAGGAGGCAGAGTGAAATAAAAAATTAAAAAGGAAAACGCAGGGCTGCCAACCCATAGTGACAAAAAAAGGAGAAAGCTGAAAATCCTAACAAGAGTATGCAAACCGGGAAGCCGAAAACGGATTAGAGTAGGAGAGTAGGCAGGAATGTTGTTGGCGAAAACACCAACAACGACAAAAAATGCAGAATTAAATATAAAACGGAGCAAGCCGAAAATCCGATCAAAGAGTAGGCAAAATAAAACTTAAACCTATGGCCGTCCGAAAAAAAGCTTCAGCAGTGACCGTCGCAGAACAAAACCGTTTCAAAAGCGTAATTACTACATTGATTAACAGACCAGGAGATCCTAACCCTTATGGTACTTTGGTGGGGGTTCATGCTCTGAATCACAACATGCACGTACAGCATGGTGTCGTTGGTGCTCAGCGATTCTTACCTTGGCACCGGGTCTACATTTTGCCTCATTTAATTCCTTTGCGATTTCGATAGACCAGGGTACCCCACCTTCAATGTTCTGTTCAACCAGACGATACATCCATGAGACTGAATGATGTTAACGATGACTTGGTTTTTTCTACGATTTTGTGATGAGTAGCTTAAGAAGATGTCGGATCTGTTGGTTTTATTTAGGATTGTAGAGCTCGCAATGGCAAAATAATTTCAATGCTTGTTCCTCACATTTTCTACCCCCCTATGGCCTCGCTTGCACATAATCTTCTAATCCCCTTCTCCTCCAGGATCTTCAGCTTGTATGCCCTGACTTATTTTGTTTAAAGTCAGGTTACCTCACTGGCTATTTCATTAAAAACTTTACCGACTCCGTCTGTGGCTTTGCCTTCCAGGCTTCAATTTTAGTACGAAACTGCGGAGCGATTCATTATTTATTATCCCCGGTCCAACTAAATTGCCTATGCTTTCTGACATAAACCAATCAAAAATACCTATGCTTTCTGACAAAAGCCTTAAATAAATGCCCATGCTTTCTGCTAAAAACAATCTAAATAATTGATTGTTAGATGTATATGTGTACAAATCGACCGGCTTAGTACGCGCAAAGCCAAATCTTATCATTTATTGAACCTGCCATACTTTTTAGGAACAAAAATCGATGCCTATTTAGATTGGTTTCTGAAAGAGGTTTCTTAATGGAAATAACGGGATCTGAAAAATCTCTGTTTGGAAAAGGAGTGATTTTATATCCATCGTACATTTACGATGTATGATATGTATATTTATGAACTACTAAACAG
>JAYSTG010000392.1:0-3578 GCA_043719965.1 Saprospiraceae bacterium
ACCGCTATTAATGCATTAGTGGCTGCAGGAGGGCCTAATAAAATCGGTAGTGTAAGAAATATTAAACTCATTCGAGGTAAGACTGCCAAGATCATAGATATCTATGAATTTATCAATAATCCTGCAAAAGCTCAAGACTTTTACCTCGAACAAAATGATGTCATTCATATTCCTATAGCTGAGAGAGTGGTGAGTATCACTGGCGCCGTACGTAGACCCATGCGATATGAACTCAAGACGGGTGAGAATTTGATAAAACTCATAGAATATGCTGCGGGATTAAGAGAGGATGCTTATAGGAAAAGCATTCAGATCAAACGATATATAGATGATAGAGAGCGAATCATAGATGTTCCACTCAAAGCCCTTATCGATAGTACAGATGATTTCACTGTTTTAAGTGGTGATATAGTCACGATCAGGACGATTCCAGTCCCCCTGGAACAAGTCGTCACAATTGATGGTCGCGTGGAGACTCCCGGTACATATGAATTTACTGAGGGAATGAAAGTATTAGATCTATTGGAGAAAGGTCAAGTGAGAAAAGAAGCCAAGACAGATTTAGCTTTTCTCATGAGACTCAATGATGATGGTACCTATTCAGTTCATCGTATTAATGTGAAAAAAATACTTGACGACGCCACTGCAGTCGAGAACATAACGCTAAAAATTCAAGATCGACTTTTGATTTATTCTTTATCTTCTTATATCGATGCAGCTTATGTCTCCTTAGGAGGAGCAGTTCGTCAAGGAATTAATGTACCCTTCGATCCTAAAAGGACACTGCGTATCAGTGACCTGATCATCATGGGTGGAGGATTGGTAGAAGATGCATTGGATTTTGGCTATATAAAAAGGATCAATAAAGAAAACTACGTAGAACGAGACTATATTTTATTTTATACCAAACAGGCAATGGCTGACCCTGGTGGGCCAGCGGATTTGATCTTGGAACCCAATGATCAATTGATTATTTACAATGACCGAACTTTTTTTGATGAGACTTTTGTAAATATCAGTGGTGCCGTGCGCAGAGGAGGAAAATTTGCTTATGGGCCTGGCTTTACCTTAAAAGACCTTGTCATCCAAGCAGGTGGATTCACGATGGAGGCAGCTACGAATCGAATAGAAATATTTAGAGTAATCATAGATGAAAACAAACCGACTAAAACAGTCGTAGCCAATCTCACGCTCAATAGAGACATCACGCTGAATAATGAAGATGGCCGTTATTTATTGAAACCCTATGATCAGGTATTTGTACGAGCTGTACCTGATTTTGAGATGCAACAGAATGTGACTATTCAAGGTGAAGTTCAATTTCCAGGTACGTATGCGTTAATCAAAGAAAACGAGACTTTATTGGATCTATTGCGAAGAGCTGGCGGGCCTACTCAAGAATCTTTTATGGAAGGAGCCACCCTCCTGCGGTACCAGGACAACATAGGTTACATCGTATTCGAAATGCCTCAAGCTTTAAGAAACCCAACTGGTACAGATAACCTAATCTTGAAAAAAGGTGATGTATTAAGTATTCCTAAAGTTATCGATTTTGTAAGAGTGGAAGGGGCTATTGATGCTAAAGAGCTGTACGAAGACAAATTGATCGGTACAAATAATCGAATCAACGTAGCGTATATCCCCAATAAAAATGCCAAATACTATGTGGATGAATTTGCAGCAGGTGTAGCACGTGAAGGTGATAAAGGTAGAATTACGATTTTGAGACCTAATGGTAGGATATTAAAGACTAAAAATTATCTTTTATTCAAGGTATATCCCAAAGTAGAAAAAGGTGCAATAGTCCGAGTAGGCGTAAGAGATCAGCCTACCGTGCGTCAAAGAAAAACTAAAGTCAGCGTAGAAATTGGCCCTGACGGAAGAGTGGTGCGGACTATACCTCGTCGCAAAGTCGACTGGGCTAAAACAGTCTCCGATGTGATGTCACAGGCTACTGCAGTACTATCGCTAATATTATTGACTAAAACTGCCTTAAAAACTTAAGGCTAAATTATTGTCGGTCTATCTTCTCACTATTAATGATTAATTGTCTGGTCTTGACATAGCTGCACCATTCGCATTCCGGAAGGTCACATCCCGTATCAAATTTATGATCTTTGATATGCTGATAAGTTTCTTTGATTAGGTTACTGACCAGATTCAAATCATCTACACTATACGTATAATGTAAGAGACTAAAATCATCAGGGCTTAATTTATCAGATTGCAAAAAAAGGATTTTCGCACGCTGCGTTTTCCAGGAGTAAGAAGGATCACGATCTAATAAAAACTTATAAAATGCACCTTGTCGCCAATAGTCCCCACCGTTATTTCCTTTAAATGGCTTTCTTACCTTGTTTTTTGAGCTCGAACTATCACCTCGACCTGATTTAAAATCGACAATGATCGTATCATCACCCTTTTTGATTACCTGATCGAGCTTACCATGGATAGGTATTCCTTCAAAGTCTACACGCTCCAGATAATACTCCAGTTTATAGTGATCTACCTGGATCCACTCTTGCAAATGTTGACGAAGGAATAATGGCAACTGGTTTGAAAATCGTCGAATGAGACCGTCATATTCTGAAGGCGTAAAATACCACTCATGTCGTTGGAGTGAATTTTTAAAGCACTGCACCAACATATTTTCATCAAATTCATGGGCCTTCAGTCCTTGATTAAAAAAGTCATGAAGTGCTTCATGAATACTGATCCCTAATCCCAGATGTGCATTGTCACCCCTCGGAACTTTTAATATCAGTTCGAAATAAAATTTACGAGGACATTCCAGGTACAAATTGAGTTCGGTGCAACTCATTACAAAATTTTCCAAAAAATCATTAATTAAATCATGATCAATCATGTCCGGTGGAGTAAGATTCCGGTTTTGGATCAGTTGCATTTTCTGGATCAGTAATGACTCCGGTACGGTTTGAGGTATATGCTCTGAAATATGCAGATAATCAGAAAGATCGGTGACAAATTCACTTTGAAGGTGAGTGCTGGATTCCGTGCGATCAATTGGCCAAGATATGATCAACTGGTGTCTAGCCCTGGTCATCGCTACATAAAACAGTCTTCGTTCATCTACGAGTTTGGATTCTTTCGATTGTTCGATTTGTTTTACCGTATTAGGTAATTTGTATGGAGTGTCACTGGCACCGAAAAATTTTTCCCATTCATTTTCGACAGCATTCACAATCCACACGGTATCATACTCTAGGCCTTTTGCCCCATGAGCAGTCAGCAGGTTGACTCCATTGGCCTTCGTATACCCGGCTTCTACAGGAATAGAGATCTCAAATACATTCATTTTTTCAATTCTATCCAATAAGCTGGTCAAATTTAAGTGTGGAATCGCATTTGATTCATTTTTTACAAATTGGAAAAAAGTATTAAAAGCTCTCAAGTTCCAGTTTCTATCTTTGGAAGTGATAGCCCAACTTAATAATCCGGATACTCTCAGCATATCTTCGCATAACGTAGTGAGCGTTTGCACGGGAGGCAAACAATCCATCCATCTTCTGGTCTTTAAAATAAAATCTACCAATTTTGATCGATCCTCGAAGAGGGCA
>JAYSTG010000393.1:0-3571 GCA_043719965.1 Saprospiraceae bacterium
CTAATGCTATCGGCGAAATTTATGCTTATGGATTTAGAAATCCACATCGCATCACCTGGACTCGTAATGGCCAATTATTATTGAGTAATATAGGGCATGGTGATATAGAAACGTTGAATTTAATAATGCCTGGACAGGATTACGGTTGGCCGTATATGGAAGGAAATTATATGATAGATCCGTATGGTGATCTTTCAAAAATTTATAGGCCTATCGCTTCTGATACCATCGCTAAAAAAATAAGCTTACCTGTAGCCCAATTTGATCATGACGAAGCCAAAGCCATCGCCGGAGGTTATGAGTATACAGGGAGTATACCTGCATTGAAAGGTAAGTTTATTTTTGGAGATATTCCGGTTGGAAATATATATTATGTACATACACGTGATATAAAGGCAGGTAAATTCGCGACGATTTATGAGTGTCATGTTTCTTTAAATGGAGAAATCATAAAACTTAAAGATTTGAATAAAACCAATCGGATTGAACTCCATTTTGGTAAGGATGCTCAGGGAGAAATTTATATCATGACTAAAGCAGATGGAAAATTATATAAAATAATTAATGCTACCCATGCAGAACGGTCGGTTGAGTTAAAAACTATTAAAAAATAATAATGAATCTTCAATATGATCTCTCCAGTATACCCAGGTATGTGCTCCAGAATGCTCTGAATAGATGTGATCAATCTTGGATTGATATAGTTGATCATTAAGTTGTCGGTTGTATTCGATCAATAGATCTTCTTGGCCGCAATCAAATTTAAATAATGGCAAATGATGTTGATTCCGGATCAAACACTCCAATACACTTTCTTGAATGCTCACCATTTTAAATAATGGATTATTAATCCCATTTTCAAGAAACAATGAAAATTGATCAAAAGCAGTGATCGATGAAAGTCCGGAAAAGGAGGTAAAAACTTCCGCATACTTAGCACCTAATCGCATGGCTCCGTATCCACCCATCGATAATCCGGAAATAAAAATTTTAGAATTATCCGTTATAGGTTCTATTTGTTCTTTTATTACTGCAATGACATCCTGTACGATCCATTGCTCATAATCATCATGTTCGTGTTTTAAATAACCACTGCCGTCACCATATAAGCCATCAGAAGGCATGACCAGGATCATAGGTCTCATTTTATTTTCTTCTATTAATCGATGAGCAGTCTTATGTACTCCGGCATTTAAGGCCCAAGCCCAGTGTGATCCATAGACCCCATGTAATAGGATCACTACATCTACAGCAATACCGGAAGGTATATCGGGAGGAATGTACACGGTGATATCGGCTCGTCTGTTTAAAGCTTTACTTTTTACCGTAATCATTCGCAGATGATCAAATTCGTAAGCCGGATCCGAGAGCTCTGTGGTGAAAAACTTTGACATAGTGTTATATTAAAAAGTAATGACACCTTTTGCATTCAATCCTCGATGCATATCATCAAATGCTTTACCTAACTCATTCAACGGATAAGTTTGGGTTACCATTTGATCTAACATCAACGCTCCTTTTGCATAAAGATGCTGAATAATCTTAAAATCTATTTGGGGTTTTGCTTTTCCATAAAGAGGATTGATATAAATCTTATCCCACTCAAATAGCCTCATATCGATTTTAATCTCTTGTTCAATGCCGCTTACTTGTATTGCCATACCAGCGTTTCTTATCATGACTAAAGGAGCAGCACCTAGGGACGGAATAGCGGTACACTCGAAGGCATAGTCGGACCCTCTATGCGTTATTTCTTTCACTTTAATTGCTGCATTCAGTAGACCTATATCGTCTGGTTGAGCTAGGATCGTATGAGTAGCCCCATAAACCCTAGCCATTTCGAGTCGTACCGGATTGATGTCTATAGCGATAATTTGAAGTGCGCCTGCAATTCTTGCACCTTGTATGACATTCAGACCTACTCCTCCCGTACCTAACACTACCACGGATGTACCAGGTTTTACTTTTGCAACATTCACTACCGAACCATAGCCTGTCATTACGCCACAACTTATGATTGAAGCTGAAGTATAGGGAATTTCTTCAATGATTTTTACACAGGCGGCCTCTCTGACTAAGG
Organism: Saprospiraceae bacterium; assembly: GCA_043719965.1. Lineage (GTDB taxonomy): Bacteria > Bacteroidota > Bacteroidia > Chitinophagales > Saprospiraceae > JADJLQ01. The sequence continues at coordinate 2,081 of JAYSTG010000393.1, forward strand.
TATATTGTGATAAGGTACCAAGATTAAAAGATCGTTCAATTGCATTTCCATTTAAGGTGGTGGCTTGAAGCCTTGCATGGCCTTTGGAAAAACTATTGCCAGCTATTACCGCAGAATTAAATTCACATAAATGTTGGTTGCCTTCCTGACATGCAAAGCATTGATAACAAGGTATTGCCCAATTTAAAATAACAGAGTCTCCTTCTTTTAAGGTCGTCACCAAAGGTCCTGTTTTTCTCACTATGCCTGCACCTTCATGCCCCATGATCATTGGTTTACCCCACGATTGTGAATCCCAATCCGTGTGACAGACTCCAGCTGCTTTCATTTCTATTAATACCTCATCTCCGAGGGGAATATCGTCTACTACTATCGTTTGAATAGAGTGCTTTCCTTTTCCATCTGATATCGCACCTTGAGATTCAATCATAATTTTAAGTTTTATAGGTTGATATACATGAAATTGCAGGCAAAGAAAGAATAATAAATTTATTCTGGCAAAGCAAAAGATACATAAACATCACTTGAAGATGTTGCGTTTCGATTGCCACCACCGGCCGCAATGATGACATATTGTTTGCCTTTAATTTGATACACAGCAGGTGTAGCATATCCTCCTGCCGGCAGTTTATAAGCCCATAATTCTTTGCCTGAATTTGCATTATAAGCTCTAAACATTTCATCGGCAGTAGCGCCAATAAACACTAAGCCGCCTTCGGTTGCAACGCATCCTCCGAAATTTTGAGTTCCCGTCGCTGCAAGACCTCTTTCCTTTAATTTGGGATAAAACCCCAGCGGAACAGACCATAAGATTTTACGAGTGATTAGATCTACTGCATTCAAAGTACCCCAGGGTGGTTTACTGGCAGGAAATCCTTCTAGATCTGTAAAAATTTTAAAGCCCTTCAATACATACCTATCTAAAACAGAATCAATATTATCTTTCAAAGTATTTTTTGACACAGGGTCGCTGGTTAAATAGGTGACTAAATTATTTAATATTTCAGGAGAAAACTGAGTGTGGGCGGGCATCAATCCTTGGCCTTGAGCAATTATTTTTTTGATTTCAAACTTTTTATATTTTTTCTGCAGTTGAAGTAGTCCTGGATATCCTTCTATCGAGCCCTTGCGATCCACGCCATGGCAATTTGAACAGTTTAGCATATATGTTTTTTCACCTTCGTAGTTAGGATCAGAACTTGTGCCTGGTTTACGCAGTTTTTCTAATTGAAAAAGCATCGGAAAATCATTACAATTTGTAAATACGGTATAGGTATGCGGATTATAGGAGAGCCCACTCCAACCCATACCTCCACGGGTACCAGGTTGGGTGATCGTGCCCATTAAGCTTGGAGGGGTATACATTCCTTTAAACTTATATTTTCTGGATTGAACTAAAACATAATTTTTTGCAGCTTCGGATATATCAGTCACCCGAGCGGTATCATATCCTTGATGGACTAAAGGAATACCTTGATTAAAAGACTGCGT
>JAYSTG010000394.1:0-27979 GCA_043719965.1 Saprospiraceae bacterium
GCTTGAGGATATTTCTCTGGATATGGCATACAACCAGCCGATGCCACAATTGCCGCCTGCTACACAAGAGAAAAGCTATTCGATACCAATACAGACTAAGAAAATCGAGATAAAAGAGGTCGCTCCGATCGTGGATCTGGATTTCGTACCTGCGAGGGATCTGGCCAACTCTTCAGATCCGTTCGGTTATAAAGACCGCCAGGATAAGATAAAATTGGAGCTAAAGAAGTTGAAACAGGATATAAATTCTTTGTATGGTGGATGATATTGATTTCGATACGCTTATGCATCATAAAGAGGTTATCAAAAGCCTCAATAGAATATCTGTGAAGTTATCAGAGCAGAAAAGCGATACTATTAGCAGCGATCTGATTGAACAGCAAACCGATGCAGTTAATCGGTTCGCGGAAACTATTAAGGAGATGCCTGCACCTGAGGTGAACATTACGATCGATCAGGTCGTTATCGCCAATTCGATCAGGGATCTGGGTAATACCATTATCCGCGATCAGAAAGCAATATCAGAGGCTATTGAAAGGCAAACGCAAGGGCAAAAGCAAATAACGGCATCCGTAAAGGAATTGATTACGGAAATGGCTAAGAAAAGGGAATGGGTTTTCACTCATAAAAAAGACGCGGCTGGGGATATAACTTCTACAACGGCTACACAAATTAAATAAAGATGGCAGATAATACCCGGTTAAATGTAGGTGTAAATGGTGACCTGATAGCCTCTGATGATATAGGTGGCGTAAAGCACCAACTCATTAAAATGGAATTTGGCGACGATGGAACGGCTACACAAGTATCAGCTACTAATCCATTGCCTGTAAGTTCTGGAGGCTTGACCGATGCCCAAATCAGAGCGACTGCTTTACCCGTATCAGGTACATTCTACCCTGCTACTCAGCTTATAAGTGCAGCAAGTCTGCCATTACCAACAGGTGCGGCAATAGCAGCGAATCAGCAAACAAATGCCCTTACGGATGCTCAATTACGTGCGAGTGCGATACAGGTAACCGCCGCTACTATATCGCCAACCTATTCAGCGGTTACGGAAGGCATATCAGCAGCTATATCGGCAACTGATTTGATTTCTATATATGGTTCGGCAACGAAGACGATAAATATATTAAGGATCTCAATGTCAGGAGTTCAAACCACAGCATCACAGGTTTTGTTTGTTTTGATAAGACGTTCTACAACTAATACAGGCGGAACACCAACTTCGCAGATAATGATACCTTTTGATAGTAACGATGCCGCTTCAACGGCTACTTTTGTAGCTTATGGAGCGAATCCATCCGCATTAGGTACCTCAGTTGGTAATGTAAGGAGAGATAGAGTATTTATGCCGGGCATAGGTTCAGCAACGTATGCCGCAGGTTTGAATTGGGAGTTTACGGACGCTAAACCCTTAATATTAAGAGGTACTTCACAGGGCGTATGTATAAACCTTAATGGGCAAACAGTAGCAGGCGGTCTTTTTAACGTAATGATAGAATGGACAGAATCATAAAATGTCTTTATTAACCCTATACCAAAATAACCTAACCCCGGCACGAAGTCAGGCAGGAGGCGGCGGAGGCGGATATAGATCCTTTGACAGGCAATTCCCGCGAGATGAAAAGCCCGTAAAGAAAAACAACAATGCAATAGTTTTAGAAACCCTTAAACTCTGGATGACATGCCACTAATCTTTGAATCAATGCCAGAATTAGCAGTTAAATTCAATAAGCAGGTTAATGATGGTATGACCGTAAAGGAACGGCATGAAGAGGCTGTATTTATTGCATTAGAACGTTATAAGGAACTAAAGAAGGATTTAGAAGCCCTAAAAATGGAGTTGAAGCGATGAATAAAGGCCAGGTAAGATACCACAGAGCATGGCTAAAGCTTCATAAAAAATATGAAACTTATGCTTACCCTTTGATTAAGGCAGCTTTGGATGATCAGATTAAACCTGTCATTAAATGGCTTAATGAGGATAACTTTGATGCACTGGATGCCTATCTTGACTACTTACTGACAACTACACCGATTAGAGAGGCTTTAATAGAGATCTATGAAAAGGTAGGGGTATCAGCTGCAACGTTTAATTATGAATGGATCCAAAAGGAGGCAGAGCATAAAGATTTGGCATTCTTTAGTGAAGAGTGGATTAAAGAGATGATTGACTATTTCCTTTTATATTCGGGTAACAAAATAGCAGGTATCACTCAAACAACAGTCGAACGGATTAGGCAGATATTGGCCGATAGTCAGGGATTGAACATGAGCCGACGCGATCAGGCTAAATATATTGAAGATACGCTTAACGATCCTTCATTCAATCGTAACAGGGCTTTAGTAATCGCCAGAACCGAAAGCACAACCGCTGCAAATAAAGGTATCACAATGGGTGCTCAATCAAGTGACTATGAGGTTCAAAAGTTTTGGTTGGCTACTTTGGATGGAAGGACACGTAGATCACATAGGGTGGCAGGTATGGGAGGCGGCATAGATCCTTTAGAACCGTTTATTGTGGGTGGTGAGCAAATGATGTATCCGGGGGATATTTCAGCAAGTGCGGAGAATGTCGTTAATTGCAGATGTGTTATATTAACGCAAGCCATTACAGATGAATACGGGTTGCCTGTTTTGAAGCGGATTAGAGCGATAGCGTAACAGATCCATTCTTTAACGGGCATAGATCATGTACTTTGTCGGCTGGCAATTGTTCAAACCCCGCCATATCAAAATTACTATCAGCTAAATTACACCAATGAAAGCCAGATTCATTGTCATTATTCGCAAATGGGCACTCTTGGCAATTTGTTACTTTAATTTCCATTCTATTTCATTCTGCTTATACCCAAACTTAGCAAAGAATAACCTCATTGTTTTAGGCTTACATGTACCTGCCTCAATTGCTCTTAAAGTATTGCTAAATGTACTTTGTAGCATTCGGGGTTCACAATGTTCATAAGGTTTATTTTGACCTCTAAAATACTCAATTATCTCATTTGTATTCATATATGTAAATATACTGTTTTTTATTTCAATGAGTACAAACTTTATTCTTTTTATTTTTACAATAAAGATTATGGAATTCAAAGGATTATCACAAGGCTTCAAAGACGTAGATCTTAAACAAGGGATTGTTACGGGCTACTTGGCTAATTTCGGGAGTAAAGATCACGATGGCGATATAATCGAGCGAGGGGCGTTTGAAAAAACGGTCAGCGAAAACGGCCCTATGGGTACGAAATTCATTAAGTACTTACAAGATCACGATAAGCATAAAGCAGTCGGGGTTTTCACGGAATTAAAAGAAGATAGTATAGGTTTATACTATGAGGGTAAAATAGGCAGGCATGCAGCTGGTCAGGATTACTTATTAATGGTTGAAGACGGAATCATTAATCAGCATTCGGTTGGATTCAAGCGGATAAAGCAAGAAGTAAAATCAAATGCTAAGTATATCAAAGAAATAAAGCTATATGAAGGCTCAGGTTTACAATTTTGGGCTGCGAATGGTAACACACCTATTCTGGGCGTAAAAGAGATTAGCGACATGGTGAATCATCTTGATCTATTGAATAAAGGATTAAGGGAAGGCACGTATTCAGATGAAGCCATGCTTGAGATCACTAATCAGGTAGCTATTATAAATGAAACATTGAAATCACTCAACACAACGCAAGCCGATATTATCACTTCCATTGCTGAAGAGCCGAATATATTAACAGGAATCATAAACGTATTACAAAGAAATTAAAAAATGGATGATAACGAAATGAAGGCTAAAGACTTGCTTAAAGCAAGCAAAGCTGAAACTATTGATGAGGCTAAAGGCCTTATAAAAGCCGCAGTTGAAGAGGGCGTTTCCGCCGTAACTGCTGACTTAGAAAAAAAATCTCAGGCTTGGGAAGTTAAGTTCGACGAACAAGATAAAGAGATTAAGGAATGGAAATCACAGGCAGAACGCTTGAAAGTTCAATCTGAAAACAAACAAATGTCATTTGCTGAAGGACTTGCAAAAGGTATGGATGAGAATTCTGACCTAATCGAACGCTTCAAACGTAAAGAGATTAAAGAGTTTTCTATTGAGGTGAAAGCCTCTGATATGTCGCTTGCATCCATCACGGATCTGTCAAGTGCAAACGTTCAGATGTTACCTGGTATCGTACCGGTTGCAAATCGCAGGTTACACGTTCGTAACTTGTTACCGACAGGACAAATGTCAACTTCGTCAATCCATTACCTTCAGGAAACAGGCGGATCTGGTGCAATTGCACCGTGGACTGATAACAGCGGAACAAAGCCGCAAATTGATTTGACGCTGACCGAAAAGATCGCGCCGAGTGAGTTTATTGCTGGCTGGTTACGCATTACCCGTAAGGCATTAGATGACATCTCTGCTATGCGCTCATTCTTACAGGCTCGTTTGCTTGAAAAGTATCTGATCGCTGAAGATGCTCAATTGTTATTCGGAAATGGTACTTCGCCAAACCTTGATGGATTAATCACGAATGCAGAAGCATATTCTGGATTCAGGACTATTCCTATTGAGAAAATAGTAGATGCCGCTGCACAAGTTGAGCAAAACAATCACATGGCTACTGGCATTCTGTTAAGCCCGCGTCAATATTATGCATTAATGCTGACTAAAGGAACAACTTCAGAGTACACCCTACCGGGCGGAAGTGCGGTTAACATTATTAACGGACAAATTTATATCGCTGGAATTCCGGTATATAAGTCAACTGCGATGAATGTAAACCTACCTACTCAGGATAGTTTCTTAGTTGGTGACTTTGCTTTAGGTGCGCAACTATTTGTACGCGAAAACCCGATAGTAAGATTCTTTGAAGAGGATGGTACTAACGTTCGCGAAAACAAGATCACTGTACGCGTTGAAGGTCGTATCGCTTTGCCGATATACTACCCTGATGCTTTTGTAACAGGAAATCTTAACTCAAGCCCGTCTTAATTGGAAGTTTAGGTTTATAAGGGAGAACCTCGCAGAGATTGCGGGGTTTTTTTATGCCTTAAAAATAAATTAAAATAAATTTGCATATATGTTACCAATGTGTTACTATTGTATAAGCAAAACGAAAAAACATGACAACTATCACATCAAACAAAAACTTCAAAGTAGAATTTAACGGATCAGCTACTTATTTCGTAACTGATAATACAGGACAATGCTGGAAAACATTTAGCACTGAAAGAAAAGCATTAAACTTTTTTAATAAAGTATCCGATCTATGTGGTGTATAGGCGATATTGTTGAAAGCAGGGTAACGGGTGAGAAAATACAAATCACCCGTTTAAGCGATAGTTTTGTTATTGGTAAACTAATTGGTTTTGTGGTATCTGATAAGCCGACTAAGCTATATAATGGAACTAAGATATTAAGCCATAAAAATATATCTAAATGAAGCAATTTATTCAAAAACTATTCGGTATTGACATACTTATAAAAGAGCAAAAAGAAGCCAACCGGTTACTATACGAATTACTTAAGCTAAGTGAAAAATACAATAAAGCCTATCACATTAAATAGTCACGGCTGTACAAGGTTAGAAACCTTGGGTGGCTCAAATATTAAACATTATGAGATTAGAACGAATCTACATGCCTATATATCCAAAACAAATGGAGATAGTGCAAAAGTTAATGAAGCAGGAAGGTAAATCCAAAGCCCAAATAGTAGCTTTGATTTTCAGTGACGGCCTAAAGTTATTAGATGCCAAACCTCTTTAAAGCAACCTACACCGGCGAACCTGGTATCTATAAACCGATGGAATACGAACTAAACATAGGCTCAATTGACACACGAATAGTTATCCGACGTAAATGCGGAGCCGGTAAAAAGTATTATAATTCAATAAATGAATTCCTGCAAGAGTGGGATAAAATAAGGCGATCATGAAAATATTCCATCTCGGATTATGTGTAGGCCCTCCGCCATTTGACAGCGTAGCTAAAGCCTTTATAGCCAATAGAACGGAATACAGGGAACTATCGACAGGTGCGCCAAATGTGAACCATGAAGCGATTAAAATAGCACGTGAGTTTAAGCCCGATATTATATTCATGCAAATACAGGCGGCAAATATAATCAGCATAGCAACTGTTCAGGAAATGAAAAAAACAGGGGCATGGATCTGTAATTGGAACGGTGACATAAGACACCAGACCCCGCAATGGATGATCGAAATGGCTCCATATATCGACAGGACACTATTCACGAACATGAGAGATGCCCGTAACGTAGTTAACGGCGGTTATCTTGAAATAGGCTACGATCCTGAAATATATACACCAGAGGGAGGTGCGACACCATGCAATCCCGTTGCATTTTTCGGCAATAATTACGGGGCTGCCATGTTCCCGCTATCGGCATTCCGGATTGATATGAATGCCCGACTGAAGCGCGAATTTCCGCACTTGTACGGAGTTTATGGTAATTGCTGGCCGAATGTTAATGGCAACTTCAATAACTCACAGGCACGTGAGGCAGCGGCATACAGGTCGGTAAAAGTAGCCATATCGGTAAGTCACTTTGAAGAGGAAAAATACACCTCTGATCGGATATTCAGAATATTAGGTACTGGAGTTTTCTGCTTGGCGAAGGCTTATCCCGGCATGCCGTTTGTCGATGGGGTGCATTTGCGGACATTCAACACAATACCCGAATTGATCGAACTTATACGCCGTTACGCTACTGATATACATATTAAAGAGCGGGAGTTAATTAGGTTGCAGGGTTTGGAATTTGTTAGGGAGAATTATACATTTGATAAAATGGTTAAGAATTTATTAGAGATATATGAGCAAAGAAATTAAAGTACTGGGATTTATGAGTATACATTACGCTGGATCTTACCTCCGTGAAGCGTTGGAATCAGTTGTCAATCACGTGGATAAGTTCGTGGTTGCATATAGCAAGCAACCCTCACAAGGTCATGGTACGTATATGGACAATCCAGACAGCGAGGGTTTTATCTTTGATATTTGCCAATCCGTATTAGGAGATAAGATGATATGGGATAGGGCAGAGCGATATGGAGCGGAAAATGAACATAGGGCAGTCAGGTATAAGTATTCAAGTGGGTACGATCTGATATTGACAGTAGATAGTGATGAAGTGTTCGCAACGGAACAGCTTCAAGCATCCTTTGAATATGCTTTAAATGGATCTGCTCAGCATTACGGGATTGATGGGTATGTGAACTTTTGGCGGTCATTTAATCACGTTTGTAAGGATGGATACCGACCAATACGAATTGAGAATTTACACCGTAACAATGGAACACAAGATTTGAACCTGAAACAGACTATTTATCACTTCAGTACGTGCCAACCTGAAAAAATCATGTGCTATAAATTTAATGTTTTTGGTCATAAGCACGAGGTTAGACCAAATTGGCTAAGGGACGTATATTTTAACTGGACACCAGAAACAAGATGGCTGCATTGTGTAAGCCTACAAATATGGGAAGATGCTGAACCGTTCGACAAAACAACATTACCAGAATCATTGAGGAAACATCCGTTTTATAATTTGGATCGGGTATGACCTACGCCGCTATAATAATCGACAACAGGCCAGAGATAGCATGTAAGTCGATGGAACTACATAAACCTTTCATTCCTGAATGGTGGGAGATTAAAGCATTTACAGAGTACGAAATTAATTCACCTGCAGACTATAATAGATTACTTACCTCCCCTGATTTTTGGGCTCAGCTTGATTATGATAGGGTTCTTATATTTCAGCACGATAGCAGGCTATTAAAGGCTGGTGTTGAAGAGTTTTGTGAGTGGGATTATATCGGTGCGCCGTGGAAATTCCAACAGCACGGCGGAAATGGAGGCTTATCAATCAGGAATCCAAGAGTAATGCAGGATATTTGTCAGGGGTATAAATACGATCACTCATGCAATGAAGATGTATGGTTTTGCAATATCATGGAATCATCAGGAATGAATTTGGCTCCGCGATCAGAATGTGAAAAGTTTGCAGTAGAATCGATATTTAAATTGAACACGATCGGGGCTCATGCGATTGAGAAACATTTAACAAAGGAACAAGTAAATCAAATATATGCTCAATAAGATACTTACAGTAACAGAGGAAAAATTAAACAATCTTGATATGTCCTACCACAAAGGGCAGGCATGGTTTGATATTTGTGCAGGACAAGAGCATTACAGACTATTGGCTTACATTGGTAGCTTATTTAATGATCAGATACTTTTGGACATAGGGTCATACAGGGGGGATAGTGCGGCGGCGTTAGCTTACAATGCCTCTAACATTATATTTTCATTCGATGTTACTGCACAACCTGAGATAAAAGATTTTGATATTATTAATATTGACTTCCGAATAGGTGACATATTAGAGATGCCGCAGCTTATTAAATCCGCTCCCTTCATTATTCTCGACACCTATCACGATGGCTCTTACGAAGCTAAATTCATCCAGACGCTAAACGATATTGAGTATAAAGGTTTGGTATTGTTTGATGATATTCTGCTAAATGGCCCTATGCGTAAAATGTGGGCGGATATACCTAACGAAAAATACGATCTATCACACATAGGACACCACAGCGGCACAGGTTTAGCAGTATGGAAATGATAAGCCTATATACTTCATATTATAAGGACAAAAACGATATAAGGCAGGCGGAACTTGATCACTGCCTTAAAAAGAATATCGAAAACCCTTTGATTAATAGGATAATGCTATTTGCTGAGAGTGCAGTTCCTTTTGAGAGCGACAAAATAGTGATTATATCAGATAAACGCCCTACCTATCAGGATAAGTTTAACGCGATCAATACCTATTGTCAAAGTCATTTAGAAATATCAATCATTGCAAATACTGATATTTACTTTGACGACCTGAGCGAGTTACATACCCATTTGAACGGCACTAAATGTATTGCTTTATCCAGATGGGATATAAAGCCACCACTACCTGCAAAGCTACACAACGAACGATTTTCACAGGATGCATGGATATTTCAGGGCAAGGTAAAGCCTATAAAATACGCTTCCTTTCATTTAGGAGTACCAGGATGCGATAATAGAATTGCATGGGAATTACACCGGGCTGGTTATATCCTTAAAAATCCCGCTTCAAAGATTAAATGTTACCACTATCACCCATCCGATTTGCACACCTATCACGATGACAAAGGCGAAAATATTAAATATCTTTACATACCTAAACCTTATTTATTTGTTGAAGTAACATGAGAATACTTTTAACTCCCGGCGTTTACCTGCCTAACCAAAGGGCTGGATCTGAAATATACCTACATAAAATAGCTAAGTACCTATTAAGCATAGGGCATGAGGTCAAATGCATTGCGCATTGTGTTGAAAGTTATGAGTATGAGGGCGTGCAGGTTTACAAATCAAACGCGGAACAATGGAAAAATGACAATCAGATAGTTTGGGATTGGGCGGATTTGGTGTTCACCCAACTATCAGGAACGGGATACGCTTTGAATAAATCCAGATTAAGCCCTAAAAAGCTAATTAACTTTGCTCATAATAATGCTGGATACCCGCAAATACCACTAAGAAAAAATGTGTTCACGGTTTATAATTGCCAAAATACGGCAAATGAGTTGCATTACAAGCATGACAGCTTCACGTTACCGCCTCCGGTGTTCAAAGAACATTACAAAGATGTTGACAGATCGAATGCTGAATATATTACGCTAATTAACCATAACGAAAACAAAGGTGGTAAAATCCTGATCGATATTGCTAAAGCGATGCCAGATTATAAGTTTATGGCCGTTCAGGGTGGGTATTATAAGCAGATATATTCCAAAGAGCCTAATATAAATTACGTTCCTATGGTGGATGATATCCGGCCATATTTAGCTCAAACACGTATATTAATTTCACCCTCCGAATACGAAAGTTACGGGCAGGCTCAAGTTGAAGCTATGTGCTGCGGCATTCCTGTAATTGCAACGAATTTGCCGGGATTTAGGGAGGCGTTGGGCGATTCAGGGATATACATAAATGATCGGAATAACGTTCATGAATGGGTAGGTAGCATTATTATAGTCAATAATTCGATGGACGGCGACCTTTGGCCGTTATCTGAAATGAGGGCAAATGAATTGGATCCTAAAAAAGACTTAGCAGATTTTGCGAATTGGTTAGAAAAAATTAATAACTTAGTACTAAATATATAAAAATGGATGCATTAAACGTGATCACGTTAGCACAAGCTAAACTCTGGTTAAAAATAGATCCTGATTATGATGATGATGATTTACTGATCGAATCATTGATCAAAGCCGCCGTAAATCAGGTGCAGGAGTACACCTTGCAGATGCTTTATCTGCAGGTTTTAAGCACTTATACCGATATTGACGGCAAAGTAAAGCTGTATCAATACCCGATTATCACTATTGATGACATTCTGAATGGGCTGGTTTACGAAACATTTGAGGAAACTAAAACCAATAGTTATACGTTAGTTGAAGGCGATGTATCAGATAGGCAGTTAGTCACGTTCACGGCTGGATATGGATGGACTTACGATGGTGGAACTGAAGTACCAGACGATATACTGACCGCTTTAAAGCAGTTTATCACGTACCTTTACGAAAACCGTGACGACCCTAAAATAGCCATGCCGGCAATCGTTCAATTACTATTAGGCCCTTACAGACGCATAACTTTATTCTAATGAATCCGGGAAAACTTGACAGACGTATTGTATTTGCTAAATTAACCCAAACGGAAAATGCGTTTCAGGATTACAGCTTTGAATGGGTAAATCAGTTGACTACGTGGGCGCAGGTTCGTGGGCATTCAGGGCGTAGGCAGCTTGAATCTGGTGAACAGGTAATAAGTGACAGTACTACGTTTATAACCAGATACAGGTCAGATTTTACGCCTACAAAGGATATGAGAATATTATATATAGATAAATACTATACTATTCATTCAGTTCGTGACATTGATGATCGCAGGCGTTTCTACGAAATAATGGCCAGAGTTACAGACGAAAATACGGCGGAAAGTGAAGCAACCTAAGATAGATATATCTAAGCTATTGAAGCAGCTTGAGCAGTTCGGTGAGGATGGAAAACGTTTGGCGGTTGCTGTGACTGATCTGACTGCATTGGAAATATCGAAGCAGGCAGTTCTAAAAGCCCCCGTTGACTTAGGACAACTTAGATCAAGCATAGGCTATGACAAGCCTACTGTAAAAGTAAACACTGCATTTATATTCTCAAATGCACCTTATTCCGCGTTTGTTGAATTTGGAACGGGAGCCAGAGTAAAAGTTCCGGCTGGGTTTGAAACGATAGCGGCGGAATTTAAAGGCAAAAAGGGCGGCAACTTCAGCTCATTCTTAGAACAGATAAGGCAGTGGTGTAAATCTCACGGCATAGATGAAAAGGCAGCTTATCCAATTGCTGTATCAATACTTAGAAAAGGGCTGCAACCAAGACCTTTTTTAATACCTTCATATATAACAGGGGCGAATGCATACCCTAAAAGACTTACTTCAGCCATAGAAAAATTAACAAAGCAATACAATGCTAAAAAATAGTTATATTTGAAATATGAAAGATCCGAATTTAGCTTTGTTAAATGTGTACAAAACAGCATTGGCAGGTATGACTTTCGGAACTGTGAGCGTACCGGTATATTCAAGATCAACACCTTTGAAGAATGTACCGAAAAAATATGTACTTTTAACAAGCCAAACAAAGGCTCAAAATAGGACAAAGTGCGGGTATTGGTATAATTGTACGATTACAGTTGACATAGTAACACGATACCCAAATGGTAATGGGGATATTTCATTTGCCATGGTGGTAGGTGAAGAGATAGCTAACAGGGTACAGGTTGCAGTAATCACGCCCGCAGACTTTGAAGTAGTGGATACCTTACAACTATCTACAACTGATTTGGCAATTGAAACGAGTGAAGAGAATATTTACAGATATATTATTATTTTTCAGCATAAATTAAATAGATTATAATGGCAAATGAAACCTTTTACATGGGCAGCCTATTCATGCTTTACATACGGAATTCCGGCACATGGAAGCCAGTAGCATGCTTAACGTCTAACGGTATCTCAGAGAGCTGGGATTTCGCGGAAACAGTAACGAAGTGCGATCCGGGAGTAACCCGCAGAAAGCCGACTACTTACAGCTATGAGATTCCTATTGAAGGAGTTTTCACAGACACAACAGGAGCTGGTGGCGACACTGCAAAAGCATCATGGGATACTTTAAAAGTGCCTGCACGTGCTAAGACATTAGTTGAATGGCAGGTAGCTTTATTACGTGCCGATGGAACTGAAAGCCCTAACTTCAATGCTCAATTCGGAAGCGGATATTTTTCAGCTCTTGAAGTTGATGCACCTGAAGATGATTTTATCAATTTTTCAGCTACGATCTTAGGAGATGGCGACATCACTGAAACAGATCCTTATCCTGGCTACTAAATGGAGGGTCATTTAGCTTTTACAATTAACGGCATTGAACGGAAAATGTTCTTTGGTAACTATGCCTTAGAACAGACTATCGATCATTTTGGCGTATCAGTTTCTGATATTGGCGAGCTATTGAATACTAAGACGCTTCCATTAATACGGATGTTCATGTATTACGCCGCTGAAGATCAGGTATGGAAGGATGAAAAGAAGGAACCTGATTTCACTCCACGAGATATGCATGATTGGATTGATCAGTCTGGCGGTTCATCCGGTCATTTGGTCATGAAGGTAAGCAAAGAACTTTTTAGGTGCTTAGGCTTAACTACTGAAGAGCCTGTACAAAAAAAAAGCAACAGCAAAGCAAAATAGTATGGTCTGATGTTTTAGAATTCGCATACGGTGAAATGGGATTAATGCCAGATCAGTTCTACGCCTTGACATGGAATCAGTATTGTATCCGTTGTCGAGGCTTTTTTGCTAAAGAGAAAAAACAATGGGAGCGAACAGGATGGGCAACGTACAACGCTGTAAGAGTACATGTATCAAAGGGGATGCCATCCTATAAAAAGTTTATGTCATTCCTTTATGAAGGTGAAGAAATGCGTGACGAACAAAAAGAACTGATCAAAGCGATCATGAACAGGAAAACGGCTGAATATGTAGAAAAGTATGGAAGGAATTAGAATACCCATAGGAGCGCCGCTTGATCAGCTTACGAAGGATCTGAACGGGGCTAATAAAGTACTAAAAGGCTTCACGGTTGACGCGGCTGGGAATCTACTATCCGTAGAAAAAAGTTTTGGTACTTTAGAAAGGCAATTAAAGCTATTTAAAGCAGGTCTGAACGCATCCACAGACGTATCACGGATAAATACTCTAACAAGTGCCATAAAGGCAACTGAAGCTCAATTAAGGGGTGCGCAAAGTGCAGTAGGTGGTATAAAGTTTGCAGGGATGGCAGCCGGTTCAAATTCCGCTGCATTTGCCTTACAGAACTTAGGCAGGGTAGCTCAGGATGCGCCGTTTGGGTTTATTGGTATCCAGAACAACTTAAACCCGTTATTGGAATCATTTCAGAGGTTAAGGGCTGAAAGTACTTCAAATGTAGGGGCTTTAAAAGCCTTGGGGGCTTCACTTATAGGTCCCGCGGGTTTAGGTATTGCATTCTCTGTGGTATCCGCAGCGATATTGTTTTATCAGCAATATCAGCAAAAAGCAAATAGGACAACCGAAAACGCTAAAAAAACAACGGATGACTATGCAAACTCGCTTGGTCAGGTTGCACAAGCACAACTAAAGGGAGCGCAGTCGGCACAAAGTGAAACAACAACCCTGTCGCTTCTTTATAAGCAATATACTAATAATGAAAGTTCGTTAAAAGATCGTAAAACAGCTTACGATCAACTTCAAAAATTATACCCGAGTTATTTCGGTAATATAAAATTTGAAAGGGATGCCTCAGATCAAACTAAGTTAGCTTATGACAGACTGACTTCTTCAATTTTAGCAACCTCGAGAGCAAGGGCTGCAGGCGATCTTATTACTAAAAATTCTCAAAGGCAATTAGAGAATGAGCAAAAATTAACTGATTTATCAACAGAATTTAATAAAGCCAACACGGCTGCATTGAAAGCCGAAGCTACGGCGAAGCTTGCAACTTCAGGGACTGGAGAAGCTAATGAGCGGATTTCTTTGGGATTAGCTGAAAGGGCTACAAAAGAACGCGAAAAGGTAGTTGCTATTCAAAGGCAGATAAATAACTTAGTAACTGACAGTATTATATTACAGCAAAAAAATCTATCATTAGAAAAGTCTGTAAATATTGAAACTTCAAAAGGTGGTTTATTAAGTGGTAGCGTGGGAGGTTCAGGTAGTGATACTAAATCTACTAAAATACCAGTCCCTAAATTTGACAGGGGTGAAGTAATTAAGCAGGGTAAATTTGTAGGTATAACTTTATCTTCAGGTATTTCGGAGGGGTTTACAGAAGCCATGCCGGTGGTCGCTCAGAACTTGGGCAATAATCTTAAACTTGGCTTGACCGAGTGGCAAACTTATGTAAATAGTGATCTTTTACCTAAAGTACAAGAAAACTTTACAACATTTTTCAATGACATTTTAATGAGGGGTAAGTTGTCTTTTGACAGCTTAGGTAAAGCTATTTTAAACACATTCCTATCTGTCATAGCCTCAGATGCGGCGGCTCAGTTAACAAGTTTATTGCAGTTTAAAGAAAAGGGCGTTCTTGGGAAAAGTAAAGGCGGAATATTAAGCGGACTTGCTGGCTTGCTTGGTATTGGCGGTAAGGCTGCAGCTGGAGGCGGTGCGGCAACGGTTGCAGGTGGTACAGCCGCGACAGGTGGCGCATTAATACCTATACTTGCTGGTATTGCCGCGGTTGCAGGAATAGCATCCTTATTCAAAAAGAAACAACCTGCTCAGGTCGCTCCCGTAAATTACGCAAGTTCCGCCTCCATGTCATCCGTTAACGATAGTTTTAGCGGTGGCCGCGTAGTATTCGAAATTTCAGGCGTTAACCTTATTGGCGTGCTAAATAGAGCAGGTGCTAAACTTAAACGATTCGGGCCATAATCATGTATAACGACAGATATTTTTTCACATGGTACGCGGATAGAGATGTACGAATAGCGGGCGGCGTATCTGATAGCTATGAATGTGTTATCCAACAACTTGACTATACAGGTGCGGTTGAAGAGTTACAGGCTCAGGAAAACCCTGTACAGATCAATTACCAGAATACGGGGGATAACGTAATGCAAGCCATTAGAGGGTCTGAGGCTACGTTAAATCTAATTGCAACGGATACCTTTCAGCTTGAGGATCTATATACAGAGAATGAAAGGGAGTTTTTGGTATTGATCTATCGAAGTAATTACCCAGAAACATTATCCGTATCTTGGGCAATCGATGAAACGCAAGGCTCTGTTTACGTGGATATGGATTTAGCGATCTATGTTAACGGTGTTTTGGTGGTCAATGAGTTCACGGATGCGAGCGGAACGTTTACTATCAATAACGGCGACACGCTTTTAATAAAGCCATACGGTGCGGCGGTTACTCCTGGCAATACCGGAATGAATATTGAAATTACAGGCGTACCAACTCAAAGAACTACAACGCACCCATTCTCAATAGACACAACCATAACACCTACAACGGATGTTGTTATTCGGGCATATACAACTTATTCAGCTACGATATTTACGGCAATTAGATCCGCAACGTTCAGGATGTCATGCACTTACAATGTAGGCAGCTTAGAGGTGTTTACAAAAACATACACCAGTGCAATAAGTCAAGCGGATGCTCAATCGCAAGCAGATGCCGATTCGTTATTCAATGCTGAAGGTCAAGCCTATGCCAATTCAATAGGCTTATGCTACTCTAATGCTTCAGTAATTTGGCGTGGATTTATTATCCCTGATGGATGCCAAGAGCAGTTTATGTTCTCGCCTTATGGGGTGTCGATCAATGCAACGGATATTTTAGGGTTGCTAAAAAACCTTTCATACGTTCAAAACGATGGCAATTTCTGGTTGGGTAAACAATCATTCTTAGAGGTCATTTACAACTGCCTTAACCGAATTGAGATCCCTAACATGGATCTGTATACATGTGTCAATATTTACGAGGTTAACCAAACTCAGGGGGATTCATACGATCCATTGGCTTTAACATTCGTAGATTCTGATAGGTATCTTAAAGATGATGGAATCAACCCTATCAACTGTGAAGAGGTTTTAAACGCTATATTACAGGAATGGACGGCGACAATTATCCAATCTGAAGGCGATTTTTATGTGTTCAGGGCAAACGAATTGGCATTATCTTCACTATTAACATTTCGAAAATATACAAATGGCTTACCTACTTACGATGGGTTTTATATTCAAAAGAACTTGTTTAATCGATTGGGTGGTGAAAGTGAGGGAACTATTTTGGCTCCTTTATTTCACATAAATACAGATCAGCTTAAGATGATAGTGAAGCCTTATAAAAATGCTTCGATATCATACAAGTACGGGGAACGGAAAACACTCGACCAGATGCTGACAAATCCGACATTTATCGGCACTTTTCAGGAATGTGGGGTTGCGCCTTATGGCCCTTGCGATTTGGTTACGATCCCAGGATGGACTAAGACAGGAGTTGTTTTCTGCGATGTATGGCCGACAGGTGGCGTAATATTCTACGATCAGGGCGAATACCCTTTCCCAAATACGGCTAACTACTATCAGAATGATACCATATTTGCGATAGGTGCTAATTTCAGGCTAAAATTAACAATTGATTACGAAAATCCTGATCCGCTATATACCTCTGATATGAACTTTCAGATCATTTGGGATGATGGAATTCAGTATTGGTATTTACAGCCGGATTTAACCTGGTCGGTGGCAGGCATTTTTATTCAATATTTTTATATTAGATCAGAGCTTGGTTCAATAGGTCAGCTGGTAGTTGATACCATGCCTGTATATGGTACGGGTACGATCATAGTCAGGATTATGGCTCCAACGGTTAATGGAACGGCACGCAATATAGTTTATAAAGGTATTTCGGCATCCACGTTTTTTGATATAGGCACTCAGGTCGGCGAAATCCACACCGCAACCCAGACCGGAAAATTCACCCACGTACCAGACACAATTAACGTATTTAACGGGGATAGTAATTTAACTCAATATATGGGAGCCATGTATTTGGCAGACTTAACTACCTTAACTACTTTATGGAACAGGCGCGGGATTTCCGAAAACGTTCTGGCTTTACCTTATTCAGCTACTAAAGAATTTCTTAGAATAGCAGTTGAAGAGATACAAAGGATGCATCCACGCCCTTACGTTCGATTTGAGGGATCTATTTTCGGTTACTTTAATCCATTAACTCAATTTGCAATTAACTTGCTGACAGGCTACTTTATGCCCTTGTCATTGAGTTACGACTTGCAGAGCAATATATGTAAGGCGGTTTTAGCACGAATAAGTAATGAAGAGATAGCGATGGATTACACTTTAGAACCTGACTATGGTGAAACTACCAAAGTATTAGTAAACAAAACGCCATGATGATATTATCCATTAATGATAAGCCGGTAGGGTGTACAATTACCACAGGGCTATCAGAGCAAATTAGTTTTATCCGAACCTGCAAAACTTCAGAGAAAGGGGCGGTTAAAAGTTTAGGGACTATTCATTCTTATTCCATCCCTTTTGAAGCGGTGTATGTCAAAGATATTGCTTTAATGACCTATCAGGACATTCAGGAACTGGCACGCAACAGGGAAATGATTCAATGGGCTCTTGACGATTCAGCCGAAAATGTTGGGGAATCAGGATTCGCGTTTCTGGAAAATTTACAAATTAGTGGAAGTTCAGATGATTTTCTTAAATTTACGGGAACATTGACAGGATATGGTGAAATATACGATTCACCTTTGACTTATAATGTTTGGTATCAGAATGTTAACACGCCAGTTGACGAAGGCGGAAATTATGTACTTGTAGCAAATTAATCATGCCAATAATTAACGGAATATATACGAAAGACTTCCCCGATTTAGGTCGGGCGGTTTTAAGCACGGATATTGTTATAATAGCAATAGCAGGCGATCCGATTACCTATAAGACCACAGCGGCGGCGTTACGGACGTTTCTGGGCGTAACCATTACAGGCACTTCAGATAGTTCGGGTAATTACGATGCTTCAGGGGATAGCCTGCCTACATTCCCGATTTATTCTGTTTATGAAGGTGCTAATATGGTTCCGGCTTCTTATAACAACACTACTAAAATAATATCAGGATTAAACACCTTAACGGCATTCACAGCTAAATTCTTATAACATGAAAAAGTTACTTATATTAATATTGTTACTCCCGTTCCTTGCTCAAGCTCAGGTAAATACGGTACTGCAAAAAACAGCGGCAACGGGTACGGTACGCTCTTATAGTGTAGGTCCTGCGGGTACTGATACGCTTGCAGCGGTTAGGCTTACGGGGGTAATTGCAGGCGACTTATTCGCATGGAGTTCAACGCTAAAGAAACTTATCCCGTTAACTATCGTACCTATCGCTAATGGTGGTACGGGGTCATCTACTTTCACAATCGGATCGATACCATTTTCAAATGGGACTGTTTTAACACAAAACAACGCGAACTTTTTTTGGGATAACACCAACAAGAGATTTGGAATAGGGAATAACAACCCCGCGTTTAAGCTTGATATTGTAGATAGCATCGCGAATAATATGATAGTTTTGACCAATAAACATGCCGAGGGATACAACGCAATACGTTTTAACAGGCAAACCGGGAGAGGTTTTACAGACGAGGCGGCGGCGGTTGGGTGGGGCAACTCATCTGGGATTTTTCCTAATGAGTTTTTTATTGAAAGCTCAAACTTTAATGTAGGTCAAGCCGCCCCCCCTATTGCCATACACTCGACTACATACAATGGATCTGCAGCATCCCATAAGGTATTTCAAAGATGGAATCCAGCAAATAGACAGGTGGATATATATCGAGGCACAGGCGTGTCTATATGGAATTTGGACTCATTAGGCAATCAGACTATAACGGGTACATTGACACTTAAAGGGAGCAGAGTAATTGACTTAGCCAGTAATTTCACAACATCGGGTTCATTCCCGTTAACCCTGACCACAACGGCATCCACTAACGTGACACTACCAACAAGTGGGACGCTACTGACAACCACAGGGAGTGCGGCAAGCTTGACAAACTTCCCGACATTTAACCAGAATACCACAGGGAGTGCGGCAACTCTAACAACCACGCGCACAATTTGGGGTCAAAACTTTAACGGATCGGCAATTGTATCCGGGGCTTTAAGCGGAGCAACAACCATAGCCGCGTCCAGCACTGTTACTTTCGGAACGGGTACAGCGGCGGCGGGACTTTTAAGATTAAATCAGCCCTCAAATGATATATCTGGCGGCTTGTTGCTTCAATCAAGTGGGGGGGAAAACGGGGGCTTATTTCACAACGGGACTGATCTGGTCGTTAGGGAGGCGGGTGTGAGCCTGATTACATTTGGAAGCACAGCTGTAACCTCATCTGTACCCCTCTCCGGCACCTCCCTTACTATGAGTGGAGCGGGAGCTTTCACCGGTAACGTAACAGCGGCTAATTTGGCGAGCGGAACTTATACGCCGACACTTGCAAATATAACTAATACGTCCGGTTTAACTGGGCGTGTTTCGCATTATATAAGAGTAGGTAATGAGGTAACGGTAACAGGGCGAGCGGAAGTAAATTCCACAACAACAGGGGCAGGGAGTTTTTCGGTTTCATTGCCTATCGCTTCAAATCTGGCTTCTACTTCAGATTTATCGGGATCGGGATCTGGTAACGCAGGATTTACGGTTCAGCCACATATTGAAGGAATTGTGGCATCAGATCTCGCCCAGATTTATTTCACAAAAGGCTCAACAGGGATTAGCGAGGTTTACTTTACATTTATGTACACAGTTTTATAAAATGAAAAACCACACACCCAATGCTAACTAAAAAAGACGCAACCATGCAATTAATGGATTTTAAAATAACGCTCAAAGACATAATTCAGTTCTTTGTCCTGCTATTAGCCGGTGCGTTTTTCGTATTCAAAATTCAATCTTCGCAGGAGCGAACGGTGGAACAGATGCAGGAGATTAAAGTCGAGCTAAGGGACTTGAAGAACGATGGTAAGTCAGGTGCTAAAGAAAGTCAGGTATTTTTGCAGAGCATACAGAACCAGGTGAACGCTACTACAACTCAATTAATGGTAATTGATCAAAGAGTGTCATTTTTAGAACAACAAATAAGGGGGTTAAAATGAGAAAAGAAGAAACGTTTTTAGTGGAGCATGAGGTGAAAAACACCGTAATGCCGGATATTAAATCAGCAATCCCGGGAATAATGGGCTGGGTTTTAAGGGCAGTTTTTCCGAAATTGGAGGCGAAAATCTTGGATCATATTATCAGGATTATTGAACTGATATTAGCAGGGCGGAAGTAATGGAAACGCAGTCGCTTAAACTTCTGAATCTTTTACACCCATCTATTAGACAGGATGCTATTGATGCCTATAACGAAGCCGTACAAGTAACTCCGAAAGGAGTACGCCCATACATTATCCAAACCATAAGAACGTTCAGCGAGAGCGATAATTTGTACCAACAGGGGCGTACTAAGCTTGGCAGTATAGTAACCAAAGCTAAAGCAGGTCAATCATACCATAATTACGCCTTAGCAATTGACTTTTGTTTGCAGATAAACGGCAAATTAGTATGGGATGAGAATAATCCTAATTGGATGATCGTGGTTAATTGCTTTAAGAAAAGAGGATTTAGTTGGGGAGGTGAGTGGAAATTCAAAGACTACCCTCATTTTGAAAAAACATTGGGTTTTAAATGGCAGACTCTTTTAGCTATGCACAATAAAAAACAGTTTATTCCCGGAGAAACGTATATTGATTTAGCTTAATAAATTAGACATGGCAAACAAAATTAACTGGTTCGAAGCATTCTGCAAAAGAATGGCTGCAAGCACCCCGGCATTCTTTCAAAAGATCATTTATTTCGGAATCACTCTTGGCACGATAGGGCTTGGTCTGATCGCATTTAAAGCCGAGTTACCTGCATGGATAGGTGAATGGGCTGGTAATATGGTCATAATCGGAATAGTGTCTGGTGTGGTCGCTAAAGCAGCCGTAATAGATCCGCAGTCTATTCAGGACAAGTAATGTTTCTTGTCATGGGCTTGATCCTGATCATGGCTGCTTTGGCGTGGATATGGGATGATATGGAGTAACAACACCCGAAGCCGACTTAGGTTTTTAGGTATTCCCCTTTCGGCATATACCTGACTTGACCGTATCAGCTTCGAGTGTCGCTATTTTTCATCCTGACAATACAACGTAACCGCTATTATGCAGGCTAATGCGAGGCAGATGATTACTTGGTAGATTTCCATTTTATTCCGTTTTCATATATTTTTAAGCTCCCCGTTACCCGGGCTAACTCGTCTATGATATTTTGCTTAACCTCATCTGATGCGACTACCTGATGCGTCTTTCCATTGGTAAGCTCAACAAGGATCACGATTGTTTTAATATCTTTTGTTGTCATTTACGGGAGTTCCATAATTCAATAATTTGTTCAATTACAGCCACTACAACGGCTATAACGAACACTAATGCAAGTACTGTGAGGATGTAGTTCATAATTTCTCTTGTTCTAAAATATCTATCAGTTCCTGAATTTTGTCACGTTGAACGTGGATAACATCACCTGACTGCCAGATCTGTACGATGTCGATTTCGGACACGTCAACGATTGTTTTTCCGTAAAATTCTTGTGTTACTTCCTTCGCTACTATTTTCATAATTCCAATGCCTCTTTTAAACACCTTACAGCTAAATCATAATCACCATTTTCAAGCAATTCAAGTGCAGATGCTGCTTTAATTCTTAGTTTTGGATGGATGGTATGGGCGAGATCAATTCTATCGATAAGTTCTAAAAGTATCGCATTGCTCCCCTGTGTCAATATCACATCGCCGTCGTCTAAAAAATGAATTCGGATGTCACCGCATTTTTCCTGTTCTGTTTTCATGTTAGTTTAATTTGGTATTAGTTGGCGGTTCGGGTTTTGGTATATAGTGTGTAATTGATCCTAAAAAAGGACGCTGTTTATCCTCAAAAACAAATCTTTGAAATTGACTAAACCATGTAGCTTCAAAGACGTGCCGATTACATTCCGGAGCATCGCCATTGTAAACAAGGCAAGAAAATACTCTTTCTTCAGGCAACCTATCTTTAACATTTATCCATTCCTGTTGGGTGGTTACTGCTTTGATTCTTATTTTTGGGTCGATAAGATCAGCAAGATCAGTGACGTCTATGCCTTCCAGCATAATGCTGTTATCCCCTTGAACTATTATTACATTGCTTACTGCATTATCAGCGGCTGGCACATGAATCACTTTATAATTTTGGCTGATTGGTTTTTCTTGTTTTTTCATGTTAATTTAGCTTTATTTCCGCTTCCTTAATTTTACCTATTATAAACTCGCTCGACATTCCTGATTCGTAATCGTTTATCAGGGCTATTATCTGCTCACGGTACTCACCTATTTGAATGTGGGCGTACTCTTTAAGGGTGTCGATCAAAATCGGGTCCACAATCTCATGTGCTGAACTTTGTTTTTCCAGGATTAGATCGTATGCTTTTTGTAAGATTTCGGTTGCTTTCATAATTCAAAAGTACACTTTAATATTATATGTTGTATATAAAAATGAAAATAAATATAATAATACTTTTGCAATTAAAAATAAACGCTATATTTGTATCTATGAAAGGATTTGTTTATGGCATTAAATGCCCAATACTAAAACGTATAATTTATATCGGAGCAACTATGAATACAAAAAGCAGGTTTAGCGCTCATAGGTCTGGTAATTATAGAACTAAAATAGGTCTGTATGTTAAGAGCTTAAGATTAATGAATTTAAATATAAGCTTTGAGATTTTGGAGGAGGTTGACATATCTAATAGAATATTTGCTTTTGACGTATATATCCAAGAGAGTATATGGATTAAAAATACTTTAGATAAAGGAATAGAATTATTAAACTATACTGGAGGGCCGAAAGGCATCCATATTAATAACAAAAAAATATGAGCAAAACACTATCGCCAAAGCTGGCATCAAAGAAAAAAAGAAATGCCGAAATACTGGCAGAATTTAAAGAAAGGTCAGAGTCTGGAGATATGACTATGGGCATAGCTGATGAAATTTCATCAAGATATAGGAGTATTGGATTAAGCCTTTCAGTAGCTACTATATTAAGAATTGTAAGGGTATCAGGATACTTTGCAAATAAAAATGAAAATAAATTTGCAAGTTAAATTTATAAGTGTACATTTGTTGTATAGAATTAAACGCTAAAAAATAAAGAGATGAAAAACTTCACACCCGCAAACATTAACCGGTCAATACCGGTACTTGCTTACATCATTTACGGTATCATGACTTTAATCTCAAAAATATGAGGCCAGATCCGAATGACGGCTATTCAGTAGAAAAATACTGGGATGACAGATATGAAGATGCTCAAGGAGCTGATTCAGTAGAATGCCCTGATTGTGAGGGTAGTGGACTTCAGTACTTTTCAGAGTGCTGCGGAGTAGATGTAATAAATAACAAGTGTTCTGAATGTAATCAGGAATGCGAAGTTGAAAAGGAAAATTGTCCCACCTGCAAAGGGCAAGGAGAAATTGAAGAATAAGGAAATGAAAACATTTAAAGATTTAGTTTTTATAACGAACGCACTTAACGGCAGATCCGCAACCATAAATTTTAGAAATGGATACGGTGCGTCTGTGATTACTGGCCACGGTAGTTACACATCGGCCGAATCGCCATATGAAATAGCCGTGTTATATAAAGATGATATAACATATAATTCACCAATCACAAATGATATTATAGGGTTTCTTAAAGAGCATGAGGTAACTGAAATAATGGCAAAAATTAAAAACTTATAATTACTAACATGAAAGTAAACCAAAACGGAAAAGTCGAACTACACGACTTCCAAATTGAAAACTTTGTCACGTTGACAGAGAGCAACATTAACAGGTTGATCAAATGCGATGATTCGGTCACCACCCTGGTCGCTGGCTTTATGCAGAACGATCTTAACCACTTTAAAAAGGTTTGCGGAATGGAAGAAGGGGAGGTAGTGTCATGAAAGGCATATCACACTCCATCAACAGAGATGGTAAATTAGTTAAAGGTAACGGATTCAAGGCTCCAGAGCCGACAATAGCAATGCATAACCCTTCGATATGGATGCACTCAGTTGACCGTACAGATGCGGCAACACCTGTGCAGGGGTTTGTATTATTCGGATGTGTTTTCTTTGCGGTGGTGGTTATCTTAATTTTTGTAAGATGAGCGACTTCGACAACGAAAACCCACAGGTATTCTGGTGGATCATCATGGCATGTGCTGCCATAGCGATAGCATTTGTAGCGGAGATATTTATTAGATTTTATCTGGAAATTAATTAGTACCTTAGTAACACCGACTGGAACCGGTATCGAAAAACTTAATAGCCTTATTTCGGGGGCGGGGCGTTCCAGACCCAAACCCGAGTAAGGCATTTTTATCATGGAAAATTTAGAATTACACACCTCAAAACTTCCTACTCTTCAGGAACTTTATGCTGACCCGGCGGAGATCATGAAGTTGGATCAATTACAGGCACTATTTAATTGCCCACCGCCTGCGAGCTGGATTAAGACGCATCCGTATATTGCAAACTACAAATACCTCCCGATTGATAAAATCGAATGGTTATTGAAGCGGATTTTCAAGCGGTTCAGGATTGAGCTATTAAGAGAGGGTACTTCATTTAACGGTGTTTATTGTGTTGTCAGGATTCATTACCTGCACCCCGTAACAGGTGAATGGGATTTTCATGATGGGATCGGGGCAGAGCAATTGCAGACTGCCAAGGGAACTTCACCTGCGGACCTGGTTAACATCAATAACGGAGCTTTGGGCATGGCTTTTCCGATTGCAAAAACAAGGGCTTTGAAAGATGCTTGCGATCATTTTGGTACTACATTTGGTAGTGACCTGAACAGAAAAGACACATTACAGTTTGCAGCCGATCCGACCTTACAGGAAGTTGTCAGGACAAAAGAAGAGCAACGGATGGAAAAGCTAATCGAAAAAGCAAAAGACCGCGAAACTCTTGAGGGATTAAAAGCACACTTAACAGAAAAATTACAAACTCAATTCGACTCAAAATGGAACGCACTGAAATAGCTGAATCATTCAGGATAAGATCATCCGGAACTTCAAAAATCATGGGAGTAAAGGGCTTAGGTTTAACAGGTCAATCATTCCTTGAGCAATGGGTAAAAGAACGCCTGTACAGCCGCCGACCTGATATTAAAAGTAAATACCTAACTAAGGGGAATGTATCAGAGGAGGAGGGTTTTACGCTAATGGCAACCGAATTGAATTTGGGAATGGTTTACAAAAATACAGAACTTTTTGAAAATGATTACATGCGAGGCACTCCCGATTTGATCGTTAACGGGGTGGTGTATGATAACAAATGCTCCTGGTCTTTGGACACATTCCCGATGTTTGACAAGGAAGTTCCGAATAAAGACTATTGGTGGCAGCTTCAATCGTACATGGAGCTGACAGGATGCGAAAATGCGGTTCTGGCATACACTTTAATAGATGCGGACATAGATGAGATTGAAAGGCAAGTAAAATGGGAGCTTGACCCGGAACGAATTTACAAGGTAATTAATGAAATGGTTTATACCAGAGCATATTTTGATACCCTGGTTGGTAGGTTCTGCCCTACTGCAAAATCAGATTACTTTGTGGAGATACCTGACCACGACCGGATAAGGACTTTTGAGATACCTAAAGATAAAAAAGCAATTCTTGATATTCAGTTACGGGTTGCAGATTGCAAGACTTATATTAATTCACTTTTAAATAAATAAACACAATGGGAAGAATAAGCGTAAAAATAAATTTAGCAGCTTTAAAGAATGCAGCTATTATTACAAGTGGTAAAAACAAAGATGTTGATTGCATCTTAATACCGATTGATCAAAATCATTTATTTAGAACCGAGAAGGGTGCGGTTTACTTAGATGTAATCGGTTTTGAAACAGCACCGGATAAGCGCAAGGGTAAAGATACTCACATGGCAAAGCAGAGCTTATCTAAGGAAGTCCAGGAAGCAATGACAGAGGAAGAGAAAAAAGCCATGCCGATATTGGGTAACTTTATTGATTGGGATCAGAGTGGTGGGAGTAGTGAAAGGGTTGAGGTAGGTGCTAAGCCTGTTGAGAATATGTCCGACCTTCCATTCTGATCATGGAAGCCACACCAAACCTCACCCACGCCCTGATTGCATTCATTAACGAGCGGCCAGACGGAAACCCATTACGGGATATAGCCATACGGACATTAGTTGATCACCAGCGAAAAGAGGATTGTAGGGTATTCCCAGCCGAAAATGAGAAAAGGGCGTTTAAAATACCAAGCCCTGCAGTAGAGCCGAAAAGAAAAGCTATTATGGTGCGATCTGAAATAAACAGGTTTTCAAGAATAAACCTAAAAGAGTTACGGAATAAATCACAGATGTATCAGATTGATATGGCTAATAAATTCGGAACAAGCGTAGTGGCTTATTACGGGTATGAGAATGGGAAGGCTGCTATACCGATTGATTTGATCGTGAATGTGTGCAGGGCGTTTGAAGTGAGTGTTGAAAAGTTTATGACTGAGTCGTTATGAATCCGCATCTTAGGCATAGGATTCTGCTTGATTATATCCGGTGCAGGGATTTGAGGAAGTACCGGATAGAAGATGTATGTGAAGCCATAAATGATTACTATTATGGCGATTAAACATATCCCCACGAACGGTCAAGGCGATGCAACGCAACAGTACAAAGCCAAATCCAAAAAGAAACCGGATGCCTGGAAGGAAAGCCAGGCATCCCGGCTTTGTAGGCTGAACAGGGAAAGACTGTTTTGGAAAATATACCCTGAGCAAAGGGCGGAGATTGAGGAAAGAGTTAAGGAATGGCAATTAGAATGGAAAAAACAAGATGAAAGACTTTAAAGACCCAATGTCACAATTCCACAGTAAACGGACTGCGAAGGTGGTGAAGCCGGAACAAGCAACCCGAAAACATGAGGAAGCTGATCTTCATTTAGCGTTTTGCAAATGGGTGAAATTTCAATATCCAAAACTGTATTTTATCAGGCATGAGCGAGAAAGGGCGCGAGGGTATATGTTACAAGGTTTATTTAAGATGTACAATTCTATGGAGGGATTACCTGATTTTGAACTATTGGAACCTTCAGGTGTAAGATCGAGGCTTTATATTGAGTTTAAGAAACCCGGCGAGAAATGGCTAACAAAGGATGAGATAACCGTAAAAGAGCAATACAGGCACCAATACGAATGCCATTTGAAGCTATGGGATAAAGGAAGCTGTGCTTATTTTTGCAATGATTTTGAACAGGCTCAGGGCTTATTGATAAATTATTTAAAAGGAAGTTGGGTGAGGCAGCAGGTTTATAAATAAATAGTTGTATATTAGTACTATCAATTGATACCAATACCTGAGCTATATAATAGCCAGGTTTTTTTAGCCACTATTCAATTTAAAATGTTAAAACAAACAAGCGAAGTAAAAAAGTTTATGCCGGTAAAGGATTTTGCAATACTAATGAATCTGACTGTGCAAGCGGTGTATGAGAGAATAAAGGCCGGAACCGTGGAGGTTAAGAAAATCGGATCTTATACCCTTGTAAAAGAGAAATAATTTTGGCACTATACCACTTTAAAATTTACAAAAATGGATATTGAATACGCGAAAAAAATGACCAAAGATGAAGTAGATAAGT
>JAYSTG010000395.1:0-9935 GCA_043719965.1 Saprospiraceae bacterium
TGCGAATATAAGACATGAAATCCTTCAATAAACATACAAAAAATGCCCCCAAATGGGGTGACTTCAAGTACATTATTAATCCATAGTTTTGACCAATCAATAACACAGCATATATCTAGACTCGGCTAATCAAACAAATCATACAACAGTAGAGTGCTTTTAAAATGGGGCTAAAATCAATCGTGGTCCCATTTTTTTATCAATACTTTAACCTATCGGCCTACCGTATGAACCTTAAGCCCTACCTTATTCTGCACAGATTCCATTAAATTTGTATGTTCTATTTTAATTGAACTTTAATTTGTCAAAATATGACTAAAAAAATTTGGATAAAAACCATTGGTATTTTCGTTTGTTTCAATGCCATGTTTTTACTTCTTGGGCTTCGATCAGCAGATGCCCCTGGTGATAAATACGACCTTACTTTGCATGCGCTAGCTAAGACTATCAAACAAAATCATGTCATCCCGCAAGAGTACAATGATTCTCTTTCCAGCAAGATTTTTCAGGAATATCTGGATCGCATGGATAGTGAAAAAAATATTTTTATCCAATCTGACATAAACGCTTTTGCCCAATACAAGTTTAAAATAGATGATGAACTAAATGGTCAGCCGATCGAATTGTTTTACCAGGTAAAAGCTAAATATAAGGCTCGAATCACTGAATTGGCGGCAGAGTCTGGAAAATGGTTTAAATCACCTATGGTCTTTACACCTGGTGCCAATGAATTATATTTTCCCAGAAATAAAAATTTTGCCAGCAATACTGTTGAACGTAATAAATACTGGATGACCAAAATCAAATACTTCATCCTAGAAAAATATGTCGATCTTAAAGAAGCCAGAGACCTGTCAGCCATTGATTCAATCAAAACGAGATCAGATGCCTCCTTAGAGATCGAAGCCAGAACTTCTGTAGAAAAAATAGTGAAAAAAATTCTGGAACAATACACTACTCAAAATTCTGATGATGAGCTCTTCAGCGTCTATGTAAATAGTTTTGTCAATCTTATGGATCCACACACCGACTATTTTCTTCCAGTGGAAAAACGATCTTGGAATGAAAGCATCTCTGGAAAATTTTATGGCATAGGCGCTCAGATTGGTGAAGAAAATGGATACTTGAAGCTTACAACTATTAGTGTAGGAGGGCCCGCATGGAAATCCGGAGAGGTGGATGCTGGAGATCTAGTGCTCCAAGTCGGACAAGGCGATGCTAAACCAGTAGATATTGCAGGTTATTCTATACCGGATGGGGTCAAGCTCATTCGAGGGGAAAATAAAACAATTGTTTCTCTGGCGCTCAAAAAACTCGATGGTACGATCAAGGTCGTCAAACTTGTGCGTGAAGAATTAAAAATCGAAGAGACTTTCGCTCGAAGCAATATTCTTAATTACAAAGAAAAAAAATATGGTATCATTCACCTTCCAAAATTCTATACCACTTTTGGTGAAGAAAATGGAAGGAGTTGTTCTGAAGATGTAGCCAAAGAACTTGAACGGTTAAAAGCAAATGCTGTGGATGGAGTTATAATCGATCTTAGAAGTAATGGTGGAGGCAGTTTACAAGAAGTAGTTAACATGGTAGGTTTGTTTATTCCTCAAGGGCCTGTCGTGCAGGTGAAAGGGAAGACTGGCAGACCAGGGGTATACTTTGATCGAGACTCCAGGACCACGTATGACGGGCCATTGGTGGTCATGGTCAATGAATTCAGTGCATCTGCGTCTGAAATATTTGCCGCCGCCATACAAGATTACCGACGAGGATTGATCATTGGATCTGGAACCTATGGCAAGGGTACAGTACAACGACCCTATAATCTCAATTCTGATGACAGCACGCCTATAGACTTGGGCAGTGTCCATATCACGATGCAAAAATACTACCGCATCAATGGATCTTCAGTCCAATTAAAAGGTGTGGTACCCGATCTTCGACTAAGCGGATATTACGAAAGTCACAAAGTGAAAGAAAAAGACCAGGTCACGGCTTTACCTTGGGATGAGCTCAATAAATTACAATACAATACCTCTACGAATATACCTGATATCGTAACCCTCCAGAATCACTTTGTCCAGAAAATAGATACCAATAAAGCATTTACTACATTCGATGAAAATGCAAAATGGCTAGCCGCGCAAAATGATGAACCAAAAGTAATCTCCGAAGCAGCATATAAATCCCTGGTCAAATCTATTCGTGATAAATCTGCATTCAATAGAAACCTGATGCGACTGTCCTCTGACTTAGATGTCTATGGGATTTTTGAAACTGTTCCAGATGCGGGATCACCTGCTAACGTGGATAGGATCAAAGTCGATCGAAACAATCGAGTCACTAATTTTTATAAAAGAGATCATTACTTGCAAATCACAGCTGACCTATTGACAAAATCTTTACATTCAAAGCCTTTGATGTCATCTACAAATAATTAATATCATTTTTCTACATTCTTCTCTTAAAATCTATGGTCTTAGTGCCACCCTTCTTGAACCATCCTAGTTTTTTTTCTCCTTAAAAAACCAACGCCTTTGATAATTTATATGTTTTATATGTTTTAGAATGTTTTAGAATGTTTTAATTAAATTTTTTATGGGCTTGCTTGTAATATTATAATCGTATATCTTTGAATTTTTTGAATTTAATTATGAAAATTATGAAATTCCAATTTGATAAATGTTTAATCTTCCTCGTTATTTTATTTTCAATCATTCAATGTAAAAAGGACGACACTCCTGTGGAAATTTTACAAAATAACAAATGGCAAATCACAAGTTGGATTGCTAACCCTGCCGTAGATATCAATGGTACTAAACTTAGTGAGCTCTCCGGGATAATCCTACCTTGCTCCAAGGATGATATTGTAGAGTTTAGATCTGATAAGACCTTACTCAGCGATGAAGTACCTACTAAGTGTAAACCGACAGACCCTCAGTCTGAATCAGCTGGAAAATGGGATCTAAGCTCAGACGCTAAAAATCTTTTTCTCACGGATACTAATTTATCGGGACTCACCGGCACCGTACAAGGCACCGTAAATAAACTCGATGAGGCTGAGTTGAATGTGACACTAATTAATATTACTTTCGTAGGGACAGTGATCAATCTGACATTAACTCTAAGGCCGCTATAAGAAATTGTAATTTACGGAATAAGTTTAATTGACGAGTTAGGCTAATATAAGTTATCAAAAATAAGTAGATATACCTAAGCTAAATCCTGCTGTCAGCGCTGGCGGATTGCCTAATAGATCTTTTTGTTTTTGATATCTATAGTTTAATCGGATTACGCTTTGTTCCGATGGTCTGAAACTTATCGCAGGCATTATACTCCACAATGCATCACCTATGTTGCCAGCCGTTTCATTAAATGTACCTACGTTCCAATCCACATATTCAAGTCGGTAAGCCAAGTTGAGAGTAGCTTGGTTCCAACCCAACATTTTCCTTTTTAAGATTGGTTGAATAACATCCACAAATCCCCCAAATTGTTTTCGCCCATATTGTTTGGTATAATTATCTGGCACTTGTACATTTATCAGCGCCCATTCCGTGGTGACTGTAGTACGAGTAGCTTCTATAGTAGTATTAAAGTCAAGTGCAACTACATGCAACCTTCTTTTTGCATCGAGCACTATACCATCGGCTTGATATTTATTGTACACTCCACCCATATAAGACAGACCCAACTCGCCTATATGTTTTTTTCTTACGGCTATCTTACCGGTGTATAAGGGAAGTCCGCTATTCAATTCTTCAAATCGCTCAGCGTTTTGTTTGCTTGAGGGCAAAAATGTTTTATTCTCTGAATTATCGATGATTGAATTATCAAAATTGCCTGATAAATAAAATTCATAGCCTATCATCCAATCCTTTGAATACTTTTTACCATATATCCCAAATCCGGCATTGCTCCAAGTGGCAGGCAATAGTTGAGCAGAAGATATAGGTCGATCTGTAAATTCCCATTTTGGTCCGTCATGATTTTGATTGAATGAACCTATCGGATTAAGAATTATTCCTCCTCTAAAGTTTAACAGTGGATTGACTTCAAAGTCCATCGCTGCATATTCCAATGCGATTTCTTTAGCACCGTCTTCAAATTCAATTTCGCTCAAAAATTTGATACGTGAATGAATAGTACTGGACACAAAAAGAGTCATCCGTCGAAATTGCAATTGATGTCCTTCAGAGACTCCATCGGTACCTAAATGTTGCCAATTAGCTTCCATATAACCTCCTAGTGAAACAGGTAACTTATCACCCGTAGCAAACGGACGGTTATAAATAGCATCCATATTCAGATAAGATCGGATCGTGGTGGAATCTTTTTGTTTTAATAAATCAGAGTCTATTTGTCCAGCACACCAGCATATGATGGAAAAGAAAAAAATAGCGGTAATTGATTTTTTCATATAGCCTTGAGGGATATTTTAATTTGATGGGGTTCTATGATAATGGGAAAGGATCTCAGCGGTTTAGTAGCAGGTCCATTGTTAAAATTTCCATCCTTTGAAAACTCACTTCCATGAGCAGGGCACTGAAGTACATCTCCAAATACCTGAAGCTCGGTACCTTGGTGAGTACATCGCATCCAAAGAGCAGTATAGTTATTTTCATCTTGTCTAAAAACACAAATTGGATATCTAAGCAATTCATTTTGTACTAAGATAAATTTTCTAAATTTCTGGCCTTTGGATGTTTTTATTAAAAAATCACTCGTCGGAATAATCATATCATCCGCAGAGATCGTACGAGTCAAAATTTTAGCTGAGGTACAACTTTGAATGGTGGTCGTCACAGCAACGTAACCCAAACAGGCCCTGCAACAAGTATGAATAAAATATTTTCTATCCATGTGCCTACAATGATTCTAAAAAACGAATTAATTTAGATTTATCTGAAGAGCTCAAAGCTTTATACCACAGTACCGACTTAGTAGATTCACCACCATGCATCTCTATAGCTTCTGTAATACTGTGCGCTCTTCCATCATGCAATAAATAATATTGGCCTCCCTGTGATGCCCTCGCTAGACCTAACCCCCACAACGGCGGTGTTCTCCATTCGGCAGTAGTCGCTGATCCTTCGGTGTAACCGTCATCCAATCCCTGACCCATATCGTGCAATAATAAATCTGTATATGGATGGAATGTTTTATTGGATAGACTTGCAATCTTCGACGATCGAGTGTGTAAAGTTTCTCTGTGACATGATTCACATCCAACTTCATTGAATAATTTTTTACCAATAATAATCTCCGGGTCATTGGGTGATCTTGGAATGGGCGCTTTTAGTGTCTGGAGATACACCACTACATTTCGAATGGTTTTATCATCTACTTCCGGGTCTTGAGATAGGCCAGTATAGGTATCTATTGATTCGAAACTGGTAGTAATACCCATATCTTGATTGTATGCATTGACGGTCTGTTGTAATAAATCATAGGTGGCGCCTTTTTTACCGAAGCGACATATATATTTCCCATTTTGATTTATTGCCCCCTCAGGAATCTTGACATAATCAGGCACCGTATTCCAATTAGGCACACCGGATATACCATCTTGATTTGAATCTAAAGGATCTGAACGTAACATGATATCCTGATCACTTACAAGTTCGATATAGCCCAACCCTGTATTAGCTGGAGGGGTAAGTTTTGTGGAAGTTGCTCCGTGCGGAATCACTTCTGGTTCAAACCCTGGAATTGATCGATGTTGAAGTTGAGGACCACCTTGTCTTAAATATTGATTTCCAGCAAGATCAATTTGACCAAATCTAGTCAATGTAGTAAAAGGATGGCCCTTTCCGTCTCCCGCATGGCAACTACCACAACTAGTCGCCACAAACAGTGGGCCTAGTCCTGATGCCACAGTGAAAACTTCATCATTAAATGCGATATCCCCTAATAAAAAAAGTTTACTTTCAGAAAAGGTCAATCCTTCGATGGGACCATCTAACAAATCCTCCTCGGAAGGTAATCCAGGTTCGAACATGGAACAAGAAAGTAAAAAATTAAACATTATAGCCAAAAACCATATATTACTTCCTGATATACAATGTAATATATAAAATAATTGGTGGATAAAATTAAATTTTTTCATATACTGTAAATACTAATTTAGACAAATCTAAATATTTTTTTACACATATTTAATAAAAAATCTCCTTTTGCACAAATGAACTTGGCAGGAAGCATAAAATGGCTCGTGCAAAATCTCTTAAGATCATCTTTTGAGTAGTCAGCTCATCATTGCCTTTGCAATAAATTTTAAGAATCCATTGGAATAATATCAAGTCATGTTCGCCCAGGATTCAGCGTAGGATTTCTTACAAGTTAGCGTTAATAAAAAAGTTATATTTGAGATTCAAATTTTAAATGATGTCAACATTCAATCTTACGATCAACGGTCAGCGTCACAAAGTGGATGCAGAAGATGATATGCCCCTTTTATGGGTGATTCGTGATCTCCTAGGACTCAAAGGCACCAAGTATGGGTGCGGTATAGCACAATGTGGGGCCTGTACTATCCATCTTGATGGCAAGCCCATCCGCAGTTGTCAGTACCCTATCTCTGCAGTCAAGAAAAAACAAAATATTACGACTGTTGAAGGCATTGGTAGTCCACAAGTACTGCATGCTGTACAATCCGCCTGGATCGAAGAACAAGTTCCTCAATGCGGCTATTGCCAAAGTGGTCAGATCATGTCAGCAATAGCCATGCTTACAGAACATCCCAATCCTACGGATAAGGATATTGATATGTATATGAGTGGCAATATATGTCGATGTGGCACGTATGACCGTATTCGTAAAGCTATTCATCGGGCCGCTGAAGCTACCAAGACGAAAACTTTCGGTAGTAATTAAATTTTATCTATTCTTTAAATTATTTCAATCATGACAACCTCGATAGAAAGAAGGACCTTTTTAAAACAAAGTATACTGGGAAGCGCTGGTCTGATCATCGGTGTGCAAACTTCATCAGCAGGTAATCGACTCATAAAATTAAATATCGAAGACATCGGGACAGAAATCAATCCTTTTGTCTTGATAGATTCATTAGGAAAAATCACTTTGGTCAATAGCCGTCCTGATATGGGGCAAGGATCTATACAAGCTGTACCATCCTTGATTGCAGAAGAACTAGAAGTGAGGATGGATCAATTTCTTATCGTCCCTTCAGATGGACGCACGAAATATGGATCACAACAATCCGGTGGTAGTAGTACCGTGCGTGGATTATGGACTAATCTAAGGCAAGCTGGCGCAGCAGCAAAAGAAATGCTGATCCAAGCTGCTGCTAATCAATGGAAGGTATCCTCAGATCAATGTTATGCAAAAGAAGGGGTTGTCTACCATAAAGGCTCAGATAAAAAAATGACCTATGGAGCCTTAGCCAAAGATGCTGCAAAACTAGAAGTACCTAAAAATCCAAAACTAAAAGACCCAAAAGATTTTAAAATCTTGGGTAAATACAATAAACGCAGTGATATTCCATCAAAAGTAAATGGTCAGGCGGTGTATGGTATAGATGTAGTCGTACCTGGTATGTTATATGCCGTCACGATACATGCTCCATCGGTCCAAGGTAAACTTCTAACCTATGATGCTACCAATGCCAAATTAGTCAAGGGGGTAAAACACATTGTCAAAACCGAACATTCATATCCCAATGGAAAAGCCGATGCCTTGGCTGTAGTCGCAGATAATTATTGGTCTGCACTGAAGGCAAGTAAGCTGATCACTTGTACCTGGGATGATGGAGATATGCCGATCAATCTAGACACTGTGAAATATTTTAAAGATGCCTACGAAGCAGCCAAAGGAAATGGTATACGATCCGAAGAAGATGGTGACTTTGATGCATTCTATACTGCTTCTGATAAAAAACTTGAATCTGTCTACGAAACGCCTTTCCTTGCTCATGCTGCCATCGAACCTGTCAATGCTACAGCCCATGTCAAAGCAGATGGATCGGTAGAAGTATGGGCTCCTATACAAGGCCCGGATGGTGCACTCTCTGATACTGCTGAGTTATTAAAAATCCCTGTAGAAAAAGTTCAAATTCATTCACAACTATTAGGAGGATCATTCGGCCGTAAAGCTTTTATGGACTTTATGAAAGAAGCAATCGATATTTCTCGTCAAGTCAAAGCTCCAGTCAAACTGATATGGCCCAGAGAAGAAGATATGACTCAAGGCCCATTCCGTCCTGCTATGTTGAGCAAAATGCGTGGTGTGATAGGGAAAAATAATAATTTGGCCGCTTTGAGTCATCATGCTATAGGTGAATCCATCCAAGGTCAACATTGGAATGCATTGATGCCTTACCAAGCAGACTCCTGGCTGGCTGGTGAACTGAGCAAAGAAAATCATAAGTATGGCTTCAGCGTACATCATCTCTCTTACAGTCGTGTCAAAACTCCTATACCCATTCTTTGGTGGAGATCAGTTTACGCATCCAATTTTGCATGGGGTCAAGAATGCTTTATAGATGAAATGGCTCACCTTGCAGCCCAGGATCCTATGGAAGCAAGGAAACAATTATTACGAAACTCCAAGCGAGATCTTAAAGTCTTAGATAAAATAGAAGAACTCAATACATCTAATCCCCTTCCACAAGGTCATGCACGGGGAATGGCTATGTTCAGATCATTTGAATCAATGGCCGCGGCTCTCATCGAGGTGACTCAATCCAATAATCAAATTAAAATAGTAAAAGTATACTCAGTCATCGATTGTGGTCAATATGTGAACCCTGACAATGTGAAGGCTCAAACGGAAGGAAATATAGTCATGGGACTCACAGCAGCAATCAAAGGTGGCATTACTTTTACCAAAGGCAAATGTGACCAAACAAATTATCATCAGTATCAAGTGATGCGAATAGCTGAAATGCCTAAGGTTGAAATTCATATTATTGACAATGAAGAAAAACCTGGAGGAGTAGGTGAGCCTGGTTTGCCCCCTATAGCGCCGGCATTAGGTAATGCTATTTTTAATTTGACGAAAAAGAGGAATTATAAATTACCTATAGATCTCAATCAGGTTTGACGATAGTTCATGTGCAATTATAATGGAAGAGAACTTATGACACCATTGTTGGTTTCATAATAATAATCCAAGGTATTTGAGAGGGTATCTATAGTATAAACCATTTTTTCTTCATCATAATTTTGAAAATAAAACTCCCACCCAACGGGGCTTTTACGCCATCCGGGGCCATGAGATAGCCTTCTAGCCATTCGAAATTGATCGGATATAAAGGTTATATTTTCTTTGGCTATATAAATTTGAAATTCTACTAAATATTTACCTGCTGTCTCTGATTTTTCAAAATATTTGATTTGAAAGGGTTGTGTAATATCTACAGTGGATACTGCCTCTGGTCTATGAAGGTAAAATTGTATGAGCTGCTCTTTATCAAGGTTGGGTTTATCTAAACAATTTCCAAAGCTTATTAATATTCCAAATATAAGGAGTACTTGACCGAAGAAATGCAGCAGTATCATCTATATACCCGTAACGAAGAATTTTGCTTCTAGGCTGCCTCTATTGAATAACCTTTGACGAAGAAAATAAGAGAAAGTATATCGTTAAGTGGGGCTTAATTCATGTAACCTTAGAGGAAGTCCAGATCTCCATTCATCATCTATGTATAACTCGATGGCATATTTGCCTGCGGTCTCAAATTTTAGTTGATTAAACTGTAATGCAAAATTGACAGTGGAGTGATACCCTTTCGCTGGGCTTTGTACTTGTATTTTTCCCTCTATATTTTTTACTAATTCATTTCCTTTTGAATCAATGATTCTAAGCTTCAAAGCATGCTCTCCACTTTCATCTTCTGAAAATCTTAGCCTTAAGGCTACCGAACACGATGCATGTATACAGGGATATTGTTTAGGAAAGATGGTATCAAAGGTGCC
>JAYSTG010000396.1:0-9918 GCA_043719965.1 Saprospiraceae bacterium
AGCACTATACCAGGCGAGAGGTTCCCCCTTGTTTGCCAGCAATATGATTGGGATAGATTATTGCGCAGAGAGATTATGGTCGAATTGAAACCGGATACAACTTCACCGGTCCGATCAACCCAGAAGGACTAGGCTTCCAATGTGCAGCTGTAAACAAACCATCCTTGCCTCGATTTTCGACCAATTTTGAAGGCATATTAATATTATAAAAGTATTTCCATGGAATATTGCGTTGTTCCAAATCAATGATATGATTTGCCATACTATTGGTTACCAGGACTTCCAATTTGTTTTTTGATTTAAAAGCAGTCACGGGAATGACTGCAGTATAATGTGGCCCTATACAGGTAGACACTATTTTACCATTTAACTTTATTTCTGCTGATTCTTTTACCATTCCAAGGTCCAATTCATAATAATCAAATGGCGCTGCTGGCTTATCAAAAGAAATAGTATAGTATGCTGTACCTGAAAATGATCTTATGTCTTTCAAAGGCAGGTCTATCCAGTCTTTTAAATTATTTAATTTCAGGGCAGGAGGAAGTGTAGGGCCTCCTTTTAGAAATCGTAGATTCCATCCCTTATCTAATAGAATGGTATGTCCTACAATAGGTTCATAAAATTGAAAAGGTGCGCCTTGAACTACAGAGTTTTTGGTCTCTAGGATCAAACTTTCTCCTGCACGAAGTGATATCCAGACTTCTATACCTTGAGATGTCGGCCTCCATGTACCCAATCCGTGACGCTGACGCATTGGATCATATAGCAGCACAGCATTATCAGTAGCGCTCAAATGAAACCATCCTTCTATCAATGTAGCTGACGGGTTTTTGATAAAATAATTTTTGCCAATGGTTGTCTTCCTTCTTATACATGCCAATCCACGATGATATAGTCCATATTCGTTGCGTATAGATGCAGTGGACAATAAGTTTAAAAGGCCTGGATAATGATTAGTGATCTGATCAGCATGAATATTTAGTAGAAGCGAATCAAATACGATTTGCTTCTGAAGATGAGGATCATACCCAGCTACTTTTGATGGCAGGTGATGAAAAAGTATAAGAGCGCCTTGACGCCTGAGCGTATCCAATTTCATCAAAGTAGATAGTGGCATATGAATTACTCCACTGATTACTATCGTTTGATATGCTCCCCCTGGGCTTATTAATGATCCATTTTGAACAGTTAGCGATTGAATTTGACGATCGCTAATGAAATCATAAGCATACCCACTGGTAGTTAAGCTATCCACGGTAGAGCTAAATACCGTCGATTCAAAACCTTGTAGGCCATCAAAATGATGTAAAAGATCTCGACCGGATTGATGATTGCGGTCCGCGAATGGAAAGTATAATAAGATGTCATTGTCAGAACGACCCTGTTGTAAAAAACTTTGACATCGAGTGACATATTCATTCAAGACTTTAAAATCTTTCCACATTGGATTGGCCGGAGTAAAGTGAGTAGCAGCATAAAACAGCCAACCGGGCCACCGCTCCTTTAAGGGTGAATAATTGGTACCGTGATAAAAAACATGGTTTATCCCACCAAGAAAAAATCGATCTATACAATGTTTTACATCTGCCAGGGAAGACTGAAAGTGCTCCCCAAGCCAGGTTGCTGCTTCAGCGGAAACTAATGGTTTGCCCATTACATGTGCAGCGGAACTGGCAAATTTAAACCTTGAGAGCTCATTTCCTTCAGTTTCAGGAATATCTACAGCGGCATACAGATCCAATATATTTGCAGGAGATCCATGACTTTGATTGCGTATCAATTTTTTAGAATCATGCCCCCATCGAGCCCAGGGCTTAGTAAATTTTTCTAAGATTAATTCTGAAATGGTCTCGCGATAGTCATGAAGAATACTTGAAGTATGTTGATTGGGTGTGGGATTAAATAAAGCAGGTAATTCAGACAATAGATCATATCCCCTTCTTTTTTTAAACTCTTCAAATAGCAATGGCGTCCAATTACTTTGACCTCTGGCATCATCCACTTCATAGCTGTCATTAAAAAATCCTCTTAAGTAGGTCAAATCTTTATTTAAAAAGGCAGAGTCAAATTTTGATAGATAATGAAGTAAAGCTTGATCATCAAAATGGTCGATCACCATACCTTCTCCTCCGGGAGCCGCTCGTTCTACCATTTTACCATGCATCCCTTGAAATAATGCATACAAGTCCCATGATCCGACAGGGGCTGTCCAATCCAATATACCTTGTTTGACTTTATGAGTAAGGTCTAGGTGATGACCCATTCGATCAAAGGCTATGAGAGCAAATAATGAAAGAGTGGTATCGTATCGAATTTGATCGATAGCCAAAGCCTGGAGATTAATATTTTTTGTGACAGGATGTTTAAGGTCTTTGAGTTGAAGTCGAGCGCCATTCGCTGTCCGTACAAAACCTTCCTGATGGTATATTATAGTGTCTAATAGTCTTTGCCCTTCTGCTATAGAATAGACTTTATGTGTAAAATATTTGCTGGTATGTTGATCTC
This sequence comes from Saprospiraceae bacterium, assembly GCA_043719965.1. Classification (GTDB taxonomy): domain Bacteria; phylum Bacteroidota; class Bacteroidia; order Chitinophagales; family Saprospiraceae; genus JADJLQ01. The sequence goes on from JAYSTG010000396.1 coordinate 2,506, forward strand.
CTAACCAGGGTCCTCCAAAAGGCCAACCAGTACCTGTAGCCATATCTATACCCAGGCCAAGTATTTTGGCTTCATTCAATACAAAAGTCAATTTATCCATCCAATGCGGAGATAAAAAATCTATAAATTGACTTTCATATCCTTTGACTCCATAGATTGGAGTGATCTCTAATCCACCCAGGCCTGCTGCATGATAAAGTCTCATGTTTGCCCGCAAGTCGGGGTTATGTACAGCATTACCTTGCCACCACCATCTGGTCCAGGGTTTGGTGGAAGGTGTGATTGGTGGCCACTCGATCTGAGCGCTGGTGATGACACTAAGACAGCATAGGCATAAAGTTTGAAACAAACGAATATTCAAAACATTAATTCTACGCTGTATTTTCATAAGATAAATTTTCAGAATTTACCGGGTATCCCTTATTTTCAGGTGCCGGTGTCAAAATTTAACATAGCTCAAGTTTTTGATTTTGTGGAACAAAAAATAGTTCCATAAAATAATTCTTGCCCTGAAAGGGCATAGGATTTCTAGCCAAGGGTAGCCACACAAAGCTGTGGCTGCCCTTGGCTAGCACAAACCAAATATCGCCCTAAAAGGGCACCATTACAATATTTCTTCCATTTAATCCCATACATATTTTTCATCATACTCAATTCCTTGTTCTTTCATCAACGACCTGAACTCTTCTTTAAACGGAATCTTCTTATGATGTTCCTTTTGCCTTAGAATGTAATGTTTAACGATATCGATACTGTTTGAATCAACAGAAAAAGCTCCATATCCCAGCCTACCGTCTGGCAGGCATTCTGCCAATAAAAATTATCGAATTCAGGACTTTTGGTTTTTATCCACTTCGAACTGTGCCCTTTAATTTCTTCTAACAATTTCATTAATGCTATTTTTTTAGATAAAAAACAAGCAATATGTACATGATCATTAAAGCCACCAATGGTAATGGTTTGACATTCCAGTCTATTGCATATTCCACCTAAATATGCAAACAACTCAGATTCTATGCTTTCCGTAATCAAAGGTTGACGATTTTTGGTACTAAATGTAATGTGTACAACGTTCTTTACTAAAGATTGCCCCATATGCTAAATTAACAATTTTTAAAAAATGATGCCCCTTTCAGGGCTGTTAAATCGTTATGTTCTGCCAAGGCCAAATTAATAATAATTAATCTGGCCTTGGCTGTATTACTATGCCCATTCAGGGCAAATTGCTCAGCCAATTATAATTTAGGATTAAAGCTTAAATAACATCTAGAAAGCAATCGACCATATTTCTATTATGTTCCGGCGCCTCAAAATAAGATTTAGCCGAACTTTCCCCCTGATTTCCTTTTTTCGCTAAAAACAATGTATGTTAGAGCTATAAATCTATTTTAATCTATGAATTCGTGGAGTATTAAAGAAATCTTGACTTCTATACTGGGTTTGCTCACCCTGGTCATTCTTACACATGGCATCCATTTGATCAATTCAAGTTATCTGGCGCCAGGATTCCTCACCAGTTTACGCTGGATGTTGATATTAGCTTTGATCGTATATGGTATCAAAAAACAAAACCTTACCACCTGGATATTTTTATCTATGGTGATCGGAGCAGAAATAGGACATGACTGGCCAAATGTCGGGGCCAATCTTAAAGTCATCAGTGATATCTTTTTGAGGATGATCAAGACGATCATTGCTCCTCTATTATTTTCAACATTGGTGGTAGGTATTGCTGGTCATGCAGATATGAAACAAGTAGGCCGTATGGGATGGAAGTCATTGGTCTATTTTGAAATAGTGACCACGATAGCATTGATCATAGGTTTGATTGCGATCAATATTTCCAAAGCAGGAGTCGGTATTGACCTCAGTATAGCAGATACAGCTCAAAAAGTGGAAGTAGCAAAACAATCCTGGCAACAAATCGTGCTTCATTCATTTCCTGAAAACATAGCTAAGGCGGTAGCCGAAGGCCAAGTCCTACAGATCGTCGTGTTTAGCGTGTTATTTGGTTTAGGCCTGTCTATGGTCAAAAATTCCAAAGCCAAGGATACTATGCTGACCTGGTGTGAAAGCCTCTCCGAAGTGATGTTTAAATTCACTCACCTGGTCATGTATCTGGCGCCATTTGCGGTAGGCGCGGCCTTGGCCTATACTATTGGTAAGATGGGATTTGATATTCTTAAAAATTTATTTTTATTATTAGCTACATTATATGCAGCCTTAGCGGTATTGATTTTTGGCATTTTTCTGCCTATTGCATTATATATTAAGTTACCGATCAAAAAATTTCTTACTGCTATATCAGAGCCGGTCTTACTTGCCTTTGCCACAGCGAGCTCTGAAGCTGCCCTGCCTCATGCCATGAAAGCACTGGAGGGTTACGGCATACCTCGCAAAATTGTATCTTTCGTATTACCGACTGGATTTAGTTTTAATCTGGACGGAAGCACTCTCTATTTAAGTCTTGCATTGGTGTTTGTAGCACAAGCGGCCAAGATAGACCTCACGGTCGGAGAGCAGATCGTCATGATGCTGACCTTGATGTTATCAAGTAAGGGAGTAGCCGGTGTGGCACGAGCATCCTTAGTGATCCTCATGGGGACTGCAGTATCATTTAACCTTCCGACAGAACCTATATTTATTATACTCGGTATCGATGCTTTGATGGATATGGGTAGGACTGCAACGAACTTATTGGGTAATTGTTTGGCGACTGCGGTAGTGGCGAAGTGGGAGGGGGAGTCTGTGGCGGGGAATTAGGAGATTGATTAAACAATACCAAAAAAGGGAAAGTCATGACCAATTGACCATTTTCTCCAATTGAAGCTTAGCTCAAGTATCAATGCGCTGGGTAGGTTTTTTCGCTTAGTTCTCCCCTGTGGGGCATTTCTAAATAAATAATAACAGCAGTTTTGGTAAGTGTTAATTCAAATTCTTATTTGTGCATCTACATATTCGGTATAATTCTTAGAGTTTATAGTTTTAATTACATAACCAAGTTGGTTATAAGTTTGGCTGCCCAAACCAATAGCAAAATGCAATTGATTAATTTTTGCTGCGTTTATTCTTAACGCTGTCCGGACTTTGGCTTCAATATCACCTGACATATCTATAATGTAGCAATTATGTAAGTCATGTATTGTAGAGTTTCGTTTGCCTTTAATATTTTATTTTATTTAATTCGTGGCTATTACGGACTGGAATATTAGCTTTTGAAGTGTCCCAAATTATTTTTTTTCATTAATCTTTTCAACACAAAAAAGAATTGAATATTCGCAATTTAGCGATAACATTCGCTCATAACATCTTAGTATTGAGCTTTCATCAAAAGTCCCTGCTTTGCATTCAAAATATGCAAGGCTTGTATCTCTAAGTACGACTAATGAATTAAAGTCACCTGATTCTGCCCCAGTCGAGTTCCGCTGAATATCTTTGATTTTAACTCCGAATGCTTCCGAAAATGCTGCAAATCTGTTTATCATTAATTCTCCTGCATACCATTCAAAAGTCTTGTCAAAGCGTTTCTGCTCTTTTACAAATTTGGGATGATTTATAATTCTAATAATCTCCTCGGATTCAGGTACAATATTTTTATATAGGTATTTTTTTAATTCAATCCTAAGTTTTGTAGTTTTGTAAATATTGTATAAGGTTTTCCATATTTCATCATATTGGTTTCCTTTAGTGATCAATAGATTTCTACTGTTGCAATTTGTACAACTTCATAACCTCTAGATAATAAGATATGACGAACTGAAAAAAGTTCTCTTGTATTTAGTTGCCTAGGTGAAAGTAATGTAGGTGCCATATGTAAGGTTAAAATATTAAAATTGCAGATAACGGTTCAGCATTGCTTTGATTAATCTTAACCTGTCCTCAAAAACATTAAAGTAATTTGGTCTGTTCATTTTGTCATCCGCAAACTTAAAGAAAATACATTGCAATCTGAGAGGGAAATTGCCTTGCTTTGTAACAGAATTCTTAAAGCATAGACAAAAACACCCTTTCATTTTTTTATAGATGGGTTAGGGGATAGGGGGATTAGGGGGTAACTTACAACAAAACTGTCTTTGGCACACTGCCTGTCTCGCCAAAGCGGAAAAACCCCGCCTTTTAGGTAGGTGCTGTTATGCGTTCGGCTTTCTAGTCCTACCATTACTTTGTTACTTTAAAAAATTTGCCCCTTTGAACCTGTGAGATAAAAGTGTCATTGGTTTACCGCATTCTGAACATGGATAAAGCCTGTCGGAACCAGTGTTCAACGGTCTGTTCAATGACTTTCTACATTCTATGCAAACACTTTTATATCCCATTGTTGTTTTTTATCGGTCTATTTTTCTGCAAGTTTTTTAATTTCTACTAAAATTGGATTCCAACCTTCTCCGTTGTTTGAGCCTTCTTTATACCTTTTTTCTCCTTCTGCTACTTTATTGTAGTCACCTTGTGTTACGGAAAAAGTTGTAACTCCGTTTTCTTCGAATAATAGATATGTTACATTTAAATAGTTCTCTGGAATGTCAGCTATTGCTGAATTTGGGTCAAAGGTTGAATAAACTAATTTTGTATTAGGTTCAATAGTTACAATGTGTCCTTTTACAAAAATCATTTCTTTTCCTTCGTAATTTCCTTTCCAAAGCAATTCGCTTCCAACTTTCCAATCAGAAACTGTCTCACAACCAAACATATAAATTTTGGTCATTTCCGGGTTAGTCAAAACATCCCAAACCTTTGCAGTTGGTGCATTTATTTTGATAGTATTTTTGATAAATAATTCTTCCATTTTATTCTGATTGTTTATTTATAAAGTAAAGCATTGTAGAAGCAATAATACACATAATTCCTGCTCCAATGTAAAGTGAACTGTCGTGTTGTGATATGCCAATAAAAAAGTCGCCAATGTTCATTACTAAAAGAAAATGTAAGCAATTGTCAGCATTGGAATTGATTTTTTCAAAGTCGAAAAACCAAAGATAAAACCAACTGCAAACTGTCGGGCAGCCCACATATGAATTAAGTAGTCAACTCCTTTTGCGTTTAGGTCAACTGTCTGCAAAACCGATTGGGGTGAAAAGCATAATGATGAACTAGCATAAGTCCGAGTAATGCAAAAAGTCCCGATACGATAAGTATCCATTTTGGTAATGATTTTTGTCCTTGTGTCATATTTAATGTTTGTTTTTTTACTTTTTTGTCGTCTGTTTAATGGTTGCTGTGTCGTCCGTTACAATGACCGCTAACATCAATGTTTACGAATGTTTATTGCGTATATTTCCTTATATCTTCCAAAGTTAAATAATTTTAAGCGTACCGAAAGAGATTGTATACGAAATGTATTCGTATCTGATAAATTTCAATAAATTTGGGAACACTATGTCTCAAGCCGTCTGAATATCTACATCTGTCCAAGATAAGCAAATACGCTAAATCTTTTGTCAATGATAATTAAATTTTCAATCAGTCCTAAACAACTGTCCAAATCCCGATAGCAAAATGGTGCATCTGTTTTTATGTTATCGTTTTTTATCATTTCAGGGATGTAAATTCGTTCTCTCAAAGTGTCGTAATCAAAAGTGGAAGCAAATTCTTTTGCATCACCTCTTGACATCACTCTTCCTGTGCCGTGACAAAGGGAGTTATAAGTTTTTTCAACTTCTTTTGTAGCAGTAATTAACACTACATCGCCATTCATATTGGAAGGAACAACGGTTTGCTCCCCTGGAATTACTTTAACTGCACCTTTTCTAATAATTACACCTTCGGCAGTAGGTTCAAAGTGATTATGATTTTTGTCAAGGATTAAGTCAAGCTTTCCAAAATGCTTTTCTAAAATCTTGAAAATTGCAAACCTGTTGTCCTTTGCCCATTCACAAACATCATAAAACTTTGTGTCAAACTTTTTTGGCTGGCCTATTAGATCGTCAACAAGTTTAGATTCATTTCGTGAACCTGTGTGGATTAAAAAATAGAGTTTGTCGTCAGTGTAAGATTCTAAAGCGTCAAGAAAATGGTTGCCAGAACCTAAGTCGCCAAGTTTGCCTTTATTGGCTTGAATGTCAAAATATATTTTATCCCAATTCTCTCTTTTAAAATCTCCTTTCGTCAAGTTGGCTTTGCACATCAACATTCCGCATCCACAATCTGAAATTGCAAACTTTCTCCAATTCTCTTGTTTGGTAAATATAACCGTCCCTGTCGGGAGAGGCGATTTGCCAGGACAAGCATCAGGAAAAAAAATCACCTTTTCGGCTTGCAGGTCGTATGGCAACCAACCGTAAACTTTGTTGAGCGGTTCTGCTGAATAATTTATTACTTCCATTGTTCGGGTGCTGATGGGGTTAGTTCTGAGAAAACAAAATATGCAAAAGGGTATCTATAAACGGACAAGGCATTATGCAGGTTTGGAATTAGTATTCCTTCTGCCCGAAACCACTGCCAATTGAAAAACAAATGTAAAAAAAGAAATTCAAATGCCGAATTGAATAACTTTTGCCCGAACTAAAGCTTGGATATGCACCGCAGGTGAAAATGTCCTACTAATCATCTTACTTGCTGAGTCGTTGCTGAATGCCGATGCTACAAAAAATAGTTTGCTCAAATTTATTTTCTAAAAAATCAAAAGTAATTTTACTTCAAAACGATAGCACACTTATTTAAGCAGGAGGCAGACCCGGCTACATGGCATGTTTTAGTATCAACTTAAAAAACAAAGGATCTTTGCCATATTTATTTAGTGGGTAGTTTTTTAAAAAAAAATTATAGCCAGGTTGTAAGTTAGATTATATCCAGGATCTAGGAAGGGACTGTGCCTCAAAACTCCCGCCTGCCCGCCCGTGCCGGATCGGACGGGAATGACTTAGTCGGGCAGGGATCGAGCCCGCCTCACGTAGGGCAGGCACGAGGAAACCGAAAGCAACGTTTAAGCAACAGTCCGAGGAGAACCAATAAAACAGGAACTATTCAATAAGCGAGCCTGCCTACCCTTTAGCTTTGTAATATGATTTTAAAAATCATATTGCAAAGCTAAAGGGTAGGCGGGCGGAAAAAAAGTAAGGCAAATTAAAAATCAAAATTTGTTTTAGTTAATGACCCACTAAATACAGCGAAGATCTAAAACAAAACAACTTTCATGTTACTATCCAATCAAAGAAATATTCCGATGGAAGAAATCATAAAAAAAACAATCATAAAAAAAACAAACCTTTTAATTTACTCCAAAAAAGCGAACGAAAGGAAATTGAACTACCCATTGAAATTTTGAAAAAGTACGAAGGTATTTTTATTTCTACTGAATACAATTTGAATTTTAACATTAAAGGCTATCTCTAATAACTCTATTTTTTAAGCTGAATTTCAATTTTTCAATTTTTTGCAGTTTGATATCATCATGCACCATATGGGATATAGTTCTGA
>JAYSTG010000397.1:0-3543 GCA_043719965.1 Saprospiraceae bacterium
TCTCGTCGTTTTTCTAAATATGGCAATCTTGCAACCGCTTATGCAGGTGTTCCAACAGACAGTCTGAAGCTTTTATTATCTCATGATCCCAGCCATTGGGACTTTGAGATCAATAAACAATATCAGGACATTGCGCTTACATGTTCAGGCCATACGCACGGATTTCAATTTGGAATAGAGATACCTGGATATTTCAAATGGAGCCCGAGTCAATATGTCTATGATAAATGGGCTGGCCTGTATCAAGCTGGTCAACAATTCTTATATGTAAACAGAGGTTTCGGATTTTTGGGTTATCCTGGAAGAGTAGGTATACTACCTGAAATCACACTCCTGGAATTGACTGCCTCTTAACTTTTTTTAAAAAATAATGGTTACTTTTTTCATCAACCCCTCGATGTATTCTACTTTTACATTTTAATATTCGGATCAAAGTATGCGACTGGTTTTTATTGGCTTGATGGTAGCTTTTTTTTCTTGTAAAAACGATCCGACATTAATAACCCCTCCTTTTGATTCAAGTCTTATAGCAGGTCGTTGGGTCATCACTGATGCCATGCGAAAAAATCGCACCACACAAACTATCAATGGAGCAATCCTAGAAATTTCTGATACCACTTTGACTCATAATATGTATGGTCAAGACTCCACGTATAGTATTACGTGGGGTAGCAATTACCTCATCTCAAGTAAGGATACGTTTTTTATTGAAAAAAACCTCGATAGTTTATTGATCTTAAAATGTGTACTACTTCGCCATCCATTCAGGTTGTCTTTAAAAAGATTAAAAGAAGTACAAGGGGAAGACCTCGAATAACGAGTTCTATATTAAAAGCATGTTCATTTAAAATATGGGCTGCATCCAATCCATTTCTCCAGATTTGAGTTTCCAAAAAATAAATGCAACTAGTAATGGTATAATAACAGAGCCAATCATCAAGGGGTAATACCAAGGTCCCACACCAGCATATTCTAATCGGTCAGCGATCCATGAAATCAACATAATAGCAAAAGCCACCAAAGCAATACTTAGGCTCAATATCAACCCCATATAGTCATTTATTAACCATATTGCCGTATAAAATATAGCCTCTATTAAGAGTATACCAATCAATCGATCTCGATTCATTTCGTTTTATGCCTACAATTTGCAAAGATGGCTCAATCTTTTTAAAGCATTTTATAAGCTTTAAAAATGTGATAAATTGATGAGCGAAAGTGTTGTCATCTATGGCTTCAAACTATCCCGATTTATCCAAATTTTAGATGAAATATAAAATATTTATAGTTTTGCAGCCAAATTAAGCAAAGGATATAAGAAGATCATGAGTAAGAAACTATTGATAGTGGAGTCACCTGCCAAAGCAAAAACGATTGAAAAATATCTAGGTGAAGATTACCAGGTAAGATCAAGTTTTGGTCATGTTCGCGATCTGGAGAAGGGTAAAAAAGGAATTGAAATAGAAAACAATTTCCAGCCTAACTATATCGTCAGCCCTGAAAAAACCAAGGTGGTCAAAGAACTAAGAGCCACCGCTAAAAAAGCATCAGAAGTATGGTTGGCAACGGATGAAGATCGAGAAGGAGAAGCCATTGCCTGGCATTTATGTGAAGTACTGGATTTGGATCCTGCAGTGACAAAACGAATCGTGTTTCATGAAATCACTAAACCTGCGATTCAAGCAGCGGTACTCCACCCTCGTCGAGTAGATCTGGATCTGGTCAATGCTCAACAAGCTAGAAGAGTATTGGATCGATTGGTAGGATTTGAATTATCAGAATTGCTTTGGCGAAAAATAAAAAATAATTTATCTGCAGGTCGTGTTCAATCGGTAGCTGTAAAACTTATCGTTGAACGTGAAAGGGAAATTCGCAATTTTGAAGTGACTGCTTTTTTTAAAGTCACAGCACTCTTCAAAGTTCAAGATCAAGAAGGAAGAAATTACACGATCAAAGCCGAAAGATCAGAGCGATTTGATGAAATTAAGGGTGCACGCGCTTTTTTACAATCCTGTGTAGCTGCAAAATTTGCTATCAAATCTATCGATGTAAAACCTTTACGACGGAAGCCTGCTGCACCATTTATTACTTCTACATTGCAACAGGAAGCTAGTCGTAAACTCGGATTTTCGGTTTCTCGGACGATGGTCACTGCGCAACGATTGTATGAGCAAGGATTGATAACTTATATGCGTACGGACTCGACCGCATTAAGTGAGACAGCGGTGGCTCAAATCGTACATGAAATCAAAAGCAGCTTCGGTCCAAATTATGTAGAGACCAGAGTATATAAAAGTAAGTCAGCCAATGCACAGGAAGCTCACGAGGCTATAAGACCATCTTATATGGATCGGCAGGAAGTCTCTACTATACGAGATGAACAAAAATTATATGAGCTTATTTGGAAACGAGCCATCGCTTCACAAATGGCAGATGCAGAGCTGGAGAAAACCATTGTCAAAATTGGAATCTCTACCCTACCGCACGAAGTACTTCAAGCTGAAGGTGAAATCATCAAATTCGATGGGTTTCTAAAAGTCTATCTCGAATCAGAAGATGAAGAGGAAGAGGCTCATGATGAAAGTATATTGCCTCCACTTACGATTGGTCAATTACTTGATCTTCGTAAAATGGAAGCCATAGAGCGCTTTACAAGGCCATCCTCCCGATTTACAGAGGCTATGTTAGTAAAAAAACTAGAAGAACTAGGTATCGGTCGCCCATCTACTTATGCGCCGACTATTTCTAAAATAATGGAGACCGGCAGAGGGTATGTAGTCAAGGAACAACGGGAAGGTACAGAACGCAAGTATGAAGTATTAACGCTTGAAAATGGACATATCAAACAACATACCGATAGCGAAATTACCGGAGCTACTAAAAATCATTTATTCCCTACAGATATGGGAATGTTGGTCGTGGATTTTCTATCGAAGAATTTTGAAGATATCATGAATTATAGCTTTACTGCTGATATCGAAAAAAAGTTTGATGTGATAGCCGAGGGAAAAATGGAATGGCATCAAATGATCAATACATTCTATCACCCATTTCATAAAAAGCTCGAAGATACCCTGAACAATACGGGTCGAGAAAGTGGCAAACGAATACTAGGTAAGGATCCGAAATCTGGCAATACTGTCTTTGTAAGAATGTCACGATTCGGACCTGTCATCCAAATCGGAGATACCGATGAATTGACTGAGGAGCAAAAACCGGAATATGCCAACCTCAAGTCGGGGCAATCGATGGAGAACATCACCTATGATATGGCGATGGAGCTCTTTAAATTGCCGAGATCATTGGGTCAATACAAAGATAAAGAAGTGATCATCGGCCAAGGACGATTCGGACCTTATGTTAAATATGATGAAGGTTTTATTTCTATACCTCGGAATGAAGATCCACTCTCCATATTGCTAGATCGAGCGATAGAACTGATCGAAGAAAAAAATACAGCAAATGCGCCTATTGCCTTCTTTAAAGAAAAGCCCATCACCAAAGGGAAAGGACGATTCGGCCCATTTTTGAAATGGAATGATC
>JAYSTG010000398.1:0-3542 GCA_043719965.1 Saprospiraceae bacterium
ATCGGTATACTAGCCTCCGATGATCAAGCCAAAGCAGTACATAAAATTATTGAAACCTATCCTTTTGTAGATGCTGCTCGTATAGGCAGCTGGGGTTGGAGTGGTGGGGGTCAGATGACCTTGATGGCTATGTTTAGACACCCTGAGGTATATAAAACCGGTATCGCAGTTTCGTTTGTGGCACTGCAAAACTTATATGATAATATCTATCAAGAGCGATATATGGGTTTGCCAAAAGATAATGCAGATGGTTATCGGGAGGGCTCGCCTTTGACACATGCAAAAAATCTGAAAGGCAAGTTGCTCATCATGCACGGTACAGGGGATGATAATGTGCATTACCAAAACTTTGAAATGCTCGTCAATGAATTGATTAAATACAATAAATTATTCCAGATGATGTCCTATCCAATGAGAGATCATGGGATCAATCAAGGTGAAAATACTACACTCCATCTGCGGCGGACGATGGAACAATTTTGGAAAAATAATTTATAATTGCTTTACAATTACTAATCAGTTAATGACGATAAAAGTCACAATCTGACCATAAGCATCAGATCAAAAAGTTGAAATATTCATTTCATTTCTAATGAATATTGCGGATATAACTTTGTGCATAACGGCCAGTATTGCTGAAGCAAGATCAATGCCTAAGGTGGGCTTAGAATTATTTTCGAACTATCCAATTTTCAATTTTTATTTTGTCAACCCGTTCCAAATATCGAATATTATCCGTAACCAATGTAAGTTTGTGAACAACGGAAGTAACACCAATCAATAAATCAAACTCATCATGTATTATTTTACCAGCTTTACGAAGTCTGATTTTCTCCTTTGCATAATGTCGTAAAGAGCCAAATATGGGAATTACGGAAAGTCCAGAAATAAAATTATCTACAGCTTAGAAAGATTTTGTCGGATTGTCGCTATTCTCTGCCCCAAAATAAAGTTCTGAAATGGTTATTTCAGAAATAAAAATATTCTTACGGCCTTTCTCCCTAATTTTTTCGTCAAGGTTCAGTTTTCCATTTAAGAAGAAAACACAAACGTTGGTATCAAGCAAGTATTTTATTTAAAATTCGAGGTCTTTCGTCCTGAATTTTCTGCTTGATCTTATTTCTTTTATTATTTTCTTTGGAGAATTATTGGAAGCAAATGCTCCAAAAGAGTTGTAAAAAACTAAGTCTTTGTCTTTCTTATCTTTCTTTAATGACTTTGATAGGGTCTCAATAAGGTCGATTTTGTTGTCCGTACTAAGTCCATCAAAGAGGCCAGAATAAGTCTCTAAAATTTTCTTTTCAGTGTAACTCATGTTACCCTTTTGTGTAAAGTTAAGGTATTTTTCGGTTTTCAGGAACTCCACCATCCCAGGTAGAGCATTAAGTATTTTGTAATATGCTCTGCAAAGAAAGTAAAAAAACAAGTGCTATATATTCCGTATTATTGATTTCTAAATCTTATTATCATGACCGCTTATCCTAGTATATTCAATGATGTGATAGGCCCAGTGATGCGGGGGCCATCCAGTTCACATTGTGCCGCATCCCTGCGCATAGCACGATTGTGTAGGGATTTGATGGGGGAGCAGATTAAAGACATCGTTATCGAGTTTGATCCAAATGGTTCACTGGCAACCACACACAAAAGCCAAGGCTCAGACATGGGCTTATTCGGTGGATTCTTAGGATGGGAGGCTTATGATGAGCGATTGCCAGAGTCAGAAAAATACCTGGTGACAGCAGGAATCCAAGTTGCAATCCATATCGTCCTTATCGATGTGGATCATCCAAATACCTATAAGATCAATCTTACTAATGATCATGAGTCAAGAGAATTAATTGCCATATCCACTGGAGGAGGCATGATCGAAGTGCTCCAAATCGATGGAGCTCCTGTAACTATGGCAGGTGATTACTATGAAACCTTGATTTATACCAATACTCCAGAACACATCATACCATTCCTTAAAGCATCAATAGTTTATGATGAAATCATATGCCATAGTGGAGACAAAAATTTTATAGAAGTAAAATCTCAATCGGCATTCCACCATGTTATCCTCGAGGAAATAAAAGATACAGACGGAGTCACAGCGATCAAAGTATTGAAGCCCGTATTGCCAGTGTTGGCTAGAAAAAACATGGAAGTACCATTTATCACCTGCAATGAAATGCTTCAGTATAATGAAGATAAAAATTTATCCTTGTGGGATTTGGCAGTCGACTACGAAGCAGCAAGAGGCAATATTTCTAGAGAAGCAGTATTCGAGAAGATGCGTAGTATCATCCATATCATGGGCAATGCAATCCATACTGGTCTTCATGGAACCCGATATCATGACCGGATCTTGGGAAGCCAATCGTTACAATTCAAAGAAAAATTAAATGCAAATCAGTTAATCGGTGGTGAAGCCAATAACAGAATCATCATGTATGTCTCCGCAATCATGGAAGTAAAAAGCTCCATGGGTGTGATCGTGGCTGCACCTACAGCAGGATCATGCGGTGCCTTACCCGGTGCGATCTTTGGTATAGCACATTCGATGGACTTACATGAAGATGAAATCATAAAAGCCATGCTTGCAGCAGGTCTTATAGGCGTATTCATCGCAGCACATGCAACATTTGCTGCCGAGGTTGGTGGTTGTATGGCTGAGACAGGATCAGGTGGGGGTATGGCCGCCGCAGCTATCGTCGGTATGAAGGGAGGAAATTTAAATCAATGTCTCACCGCTTCGTCACTTGCTTTACAAAATTCGCTCGGTATCATCTGCGATCCCATTGGCAATCGTGTTGAAGCGCCTTGCCTTGGAAGAAATGTAATGGCTGCAACCAATGCAGTCTCCTGTGCCAATATGGCCCTATCCGATTATGAACAACTCATCCCACTAGACGAAGTCATCGAAACCATGAAGTTGGTAGGCGATCAGATTCATCATACGCTACGATGTACTAATCTTGGTGGGCTATCAATCACTAAAGCTGCGAAAAAGATAGAGGCGATGTTAGAGGAGGAACCAAGTAGGTTTTTTAAAAACTGTTAAGGGTATCTGAATTGTAATCTTTATATAGTATTAATGAAGTAATAATTTCTTTAGTTTTTCACCATTTCAATTCAACTTTTCTTCCAGTATCTGCTGCGCGTTTGATGGCTTCAATTATTTTTAGATCGATCAATCCTTCTTCACCAGCAGCCACTGATATTTTACGCTGACGAATGCAGGTAACGAAATCATCCATTTGATCTATTTGTTGGAATGCTTTTGATTTAAAAATAAAGGGTTGAATGTTATCATTAAAAAATTCACCTTTTGTACCGATGGCATTAAAAGAAGGAGATAGTGAAAACCATCGATAACCCGTGGTGGCATGTAATCTATCCACATAAGAAGAATAGGTAGTGGTAGAGTTGGATATCGCTCCACTGGGGAAATTCATCTGAAAGGTCATGCCTTCATAAATATCTTTAAACACAGATTTATCCAATATAAAGCCTTGTGCTGATACTGAGCTCGGTAATTCTCTTATTGTTCGTCGTGC
>JAYSTG010000399.1:0-3532 GCA_043719965.1 Saprospiraceae bacterium
ATTCAATACCGGAACCCTCTCCGGAATATTCATTTTCACTGTATGAGACTTCGTTGTACCACGCATGATGTCCGATACTGTTATCTCTTGGTTGTCCATACCGTTCATGGACAATAATACTGTCAATATTTTATATTTTCCCGATTTTATTAATAATTTCCCTTTGGCATCCGTCACATCCGAAAACTTAAACTCTCCGATAGCAACTTTCACGCCTTTGAGTGGCGCATCGGTAACGGCATTCAACACCGTTAACAATACTTGAGTCACACTCTTAGATGGCTCACGGCGTTTGCGATTCATATCGTATTGGCGCACAAAATCGGGATTGGTGGCACCCACTGTTTTGGCACTCACATCCAATAAATTGGTCAATAAATCATTCATATTTTTAACGCAAGTGGCAATATCTTCATTGACATTGGTGCGCTTCGATTGATTGAGTTTGACTTGTGGTTTGATGGATCTAAACGCGTTCAATTCAGCCAATAACGCAGTTTGTTCTACATCTGTAATGGCATGAGCCGTCAATATAGCCGCATTTTCCCGCATGACCGTATCCATCTTTTTGCAAAACTCAATAAAGTCAAGGTCTGACATTTTTTTGATACTCGTAGGTGCCATGTCGGTTATCTTTTTCAATTCCGCATCGTTGGTTTTGATAGCATGGCGGCGGAAGAAGCCGAACATCTGCACCGTTTTGTCGGCAATACTGAGTTTCAACTGCGCTTTACTCTCCGCAGCAGAATCTTCAAAATCACTCAATTGAGTCACTTTAGCATCCAGCACGCTCATTTGAGCTGCGAAATCCTCATAGTCTTCTTTGAGCGTAGGCGATGAATTGATAACGGATTGTTCTTGTTCGAGATACTCGATAAGGTTGCGGAACATGTGGATATCCGCTGTGTGAGAAGATGTCATATTGTTGACAGTTTTTTTGATGAACGAAATAATGATTAAATAATGCTCACCGTGTTTACTGTTTGTTTCATAACATTTATCTACCAAACGTATGCCAACTTTTGTTAATGATAGATTTATTTGTATGTTTCTTTTGATTTATTAGATTTTTGGTTTGCTTTGTTTAGGAAACAGCACCCCTCAGTATTTTCTTTAACAATACTGAGGGGGTGTTTACATTTATAGCGCAAGCATTTTAATAGATACGCTGTATTGGAGGACTTGACATAACCGGGCATTTTCAACAAAAACTCGTACCAGCAGGGACATATTATTTTCATAATGTGTTTTATGAATTGTTTTTATGAATACACAGAATCAACTCAAAATACAATTTTTCTAAATCAAAATTGTTGACAATTTGATTTGCCCTAAATAGTTACGTTACTTTGGGATTATCGCTGAATTACAACATGTTCTACTAACTTAAACTGGCCTTTTTGAGAAATATAAAGTTGATAAAAACCATTCGGCAAATCACTCAATTCTAAATGTAATAAAGAAGATGCACCATTGTAAATTTGTTCTTTCACTTCAGCACCGAGAATATTGAACAGCTTTAAAGTTATGTCTTTCATTGAAGTATTATTAAGTAAAATATCAATATAGTTTTTTGATGGGTTCGGGTATATTTTAGTCACAGATATATTATCAATATTTAAGGTTTTTGTAGTGCCTTCAATTGAAAATGTGACATCTGATACTGAGGGGGGCAATTCTTGATTTCCAACGTTATCAACTGCAATAGAATAAAACTTATACGATTTACCTCGTTGTATGGCATATGCCAGATTTGTCTTTGAAGTTGTTTCCACGAAATTATAACTGCTATCGTTAACTGACCTAAATATGTGGTAACTCTCAATACCAGAAATGATATCAGAACCAGCTATTGAGAGTGTTACAGAATCTTTATTAGGTGAAATTGAAACGAGCGATATCTGACTTTGTGGTGCAATTTCATCAATTTTAGCACTGACTTCATTAGTAATGATAGGTTGATTATTGTCAAAAACAATACTTGATTTGTTCTTAACAATATCTCCAGTTTTAAAATTAGGCATTACATCAATAGCAAATCTAACATAGCCCTCACCTTGTGGAGATGTTTGGTTGGGTGGTAAAAAACCAACTAAGTCGTCATCTATTTCTTTTAAACTTATTGGGTCAAGTGTTGTAAATTCCCATTTGACAGTTCCACTTGTTTCATCTAAAAAGCCTTTAACAGCTAATTTTGCGGGAATATTAGGGCGTAAATCTATAATTTGGAAAAATTGTTGGTGTTCATCTACGATAAACGAATTTTTATCAAAACCATAACCTAAAAAACGGAAAGTAGCTACATTAAATTTAGTCTTATCCAGTACGTCAGTAACAACCACTTTTTGAGCTGCAAAAGCTGCAAGTGCTAAATTTTCAAAAGTAATCGTATACGCAAGATTGCGAGACTTGGAAATATTTTCTGCCCCCCAACCTGAAACATATTTGGCGTTGGGGTCATAAGAATTACCTGCGTCAATACTAAATTTATCACCGCTTTTAGGAGCTGGCGGTATTCCATCTTTACCTTTTTTACAATCTGGTGGCGGTTGATTTCGACATCCTCCATTAAAACCTTCTTCATTTGGACAACAATCAAACTTATCTGGAGTACCATCATTATCAGAATCTGGACAACCTTTTCCTCCTCTGCCAAACAAAAATGATTTTCCTGGTTCGTTAGGACAGGCATCTTCTAAATCGATAAACCCGTCTCCATCAGTATCTTTAAGCAAACAAGTTGTTACCTCTATAGCACACTCGGTAAAATCTTTTAATTTTAACGCTAATATCATCGCTTGTGTAAATGCAGTAAGTGAACCGGCTAATTCCGCAGCATCTTTTCCAAATTCTACGAAACACTCACCAGAAGTAACTGCAATTTCAGTTACAATATCCTTGACTGATTTTTTTTCACCTGACGGATTATAAATAAGTGACTTAAATAACAGTTTATGAAGATCTACAGAGCAATCAAGAGACGCTTTAAAAGGAATTAAATCAGTACATTCTATGAATACATCAATTGGATTACAGTTAACATTTCTAACTTGGAGGTTATTAGCTCGTTGAATACTTAAAATTGTTCTCTGATTATTTTCAAATAAGGGAGGGAAGATATCATAATCTAACGTGAAAGAAAGATTAGGATTCGCAAGACCCAAAACTGGTATTAAGATTTCAAAATCTATGTTAACTGTAGATCCTGCTTGTACGAGTGGAAGAAAAATAAAGAAAAACTTCTTATTAGTCGCTGAATCATATTTTATAGGATTTTTCAATAGCTCAATATTCGGTGAGGCAAACAATTCCTGGACTCTCTGACTTGAAGCCAAGGAAGCAGGTAACTCATAAGAAACTGGAGTCAATAATTTCACATCAGCTATAGCTGGGATTTCTGTCAAAGACAACGGCACCATAAAAGCATCCGTATTACTTAAATTCTTAACAACGATTGAAAATCTACGCTTAACACCTGTTCTAATTCTTGACGGACCTTCTAAACTGACATTAAAAATTGGTTTTTCGCTTG
>JAYSTG010000400.1:0-3528 GCA_043719965.1 Saprospiraceae bacterium
GGAGGATCAATTAAACAACAGACCAAGAAAAAGATTTAACTTTAATTCGCCAATAGAAATATTTAATCAGAAAGTTGCATTTGTGACTTGAATCCAGCATTTATAGTTAAATTTTTTTAATCATTTCTATTTTTTTTATCATCCAGCATTTCATTAAATTACAACATCTATTCAAAGTTATTTTTTATAGCCGTAATAAGCACAAATATATAAATTTTAAAATAATAATTTTTCTTTCTCCATTAATCTAATACTTCTTATAAGTTTCTAAAAACTCATCATACCCAATCCTATAAATCTCATCATAAGTAAGCGGGCATACCAGATAATCTCCCAAACTCACATATTGTTTATCATTCCATGGGGCTTGAATATAGAAAAACACAGGTAAAGCTAATTTATAGATTATATCTTGTGTAACTTGGATGGCGAATACTTTGCCTATCGGCGCATATAGAGCGCTTCTATTACCTAAATCACGGAGATGCGTATAGCGCTCGTTAAATTTTTGTTCAGACACTATGTATTGCTCTTTTGCCTCGGTCAGGTTGGTTACAATATAATCGCCTGGTTTGGATGTATTATATGTTTCTATACCATATTTGGTCTTGGATACTATTTCTTTGACTTCTTGGGTTTGATATGCTTCTACCTGTTGACATTTGGTGTAAACCAGACCCATGGACTTGATGATGGGTAGCACTTGTTGTAATAAAAAAGCTTGATCGTATACTTTGTCTGAAGGGGCACCTACATTAAAATCAAAATGTTTTAAGAGATGTTCAGCTTTTACCCTTTTTTTACCAACTACTTCGCCTATGTCTATGAGCCTTGCAATATTTTTGGCTTGCTCCATTTTTCGTAAAGAAATGACCTCGGCTTGCGAAAGATCAAACCCAAGTTGATTGAGTTTTACCTGCTCAAGCATGGCATTATACCGGATATAAGTGAGCAATGAATCATCTGTGATTTTGTCATTGCGCTGATCACCTGCTTCTTGATTTATGGCTTCAGGCTCTGGTGGCTCAGATATGCTTTGCAGCATCAATTGATTGAGTTGTGTGGCATCGATCATAAATAAATCAGGGATTTCTGGGCCCCACATTGCGATTTTTCGTTTGATAAGTTTATGAACAGCTCCATGCTCGATTCTTGGCCTATGGGTGCCGGTACCAATGGAGATGATCATCAAAAATTCATTGCCTTTTTTCCACTGATAAGGATAGTTTTTGAGTGTAGCCATTAAAAACAACATCAGCGCAGGATTATTGACTACACTTACACCACCATCGATAAATACGGCGGACTCATCACTATTTAATTTGAGAGATTTAGGTCTAAAATAGGATGGCGCCGCAGAGGTAGCTCGGAGCAAATCACGAATAAGCAAACCACTATTATTTTCGTAATAATATCCCCGGGGATGATTGTGGAAAGCATAAGACTGATAAGTATCTGCCCTTTTGGCAAAAATGCAAAGACCTGTTTTGAAGGATTCAGAGCCTAGCGTTAAGGATGCAAATTCTTTTAACAATGCATTTTCCATAGGTGCTTCTTCAAACTCAGCTTCCAATAGATATCGGAAATACCATTTTACCCAAGGTTTTACTTTTGTACCAAATATGGTCTGTCCTAAGGCAATGTATTTTTCTTTTATTTCAGCTACTGGCTTGCCCAAGGCTAACAAGGTCGCAATTATTGCTCCGGTACTCGTACCACCGATCAGGTCAAAATAGTCAGAAAGCACTAGGTCGGGCTTATTATATCGGCTTCGTAATATAAGCTCTATTTGTTCCAGATAACCCAAGCTAATAGCTCCTCGGATACCTCCTCCATCTAAAGAGAGTATTCTTTGAGGACCTGATGCAAGCAGTTTTTTAGCTACAGGGTGATACCCAGCGTAGTTATTGCTACTGAAAGATTTATTGTGCATATCGGGATGGAGAATTGAGGTTCGGGCCAAGGAGGAATTGAGTTTTACAGCTTTAAATATAAAAAATTATCCGAATATTATAATGATTCTATAAATTATTTCCGAAGAAATTTATTACATTATCAAATTATACCATATGTTTAGTATGGACTTAAAGGCAAGGGTGTGCTCAGAGCGGGTTCAGTTTATAAGCAGGGGCTACCTATATATATGTATAGCGCACTTAGGGAGTGTAGGGGGTGTGGGAAATGTTACGAGGATGGGTGTAAAAAGTGGGGGGAGGTAACCCTGTAGCAGAAATCCGATTGCTATCGGATTGAGTCGCTGATATTATACCAGGAATTGAACTAAAGGGAGTAATTATTGCATCCCAGAGCTTCCTGACAAAAGTATAATTAGCGAAGAAGTAATTTGAACGTTTCAATTTTTATAATAGAATGTTGCTATATTTGCAACTAATTGAACTGGGTTTATGCGGATTGTTGCTAAGAGTACTCTGAGATCCTTCTGGCAGAAACACCCTAAAAGTGAATATGCTTTATTAGATTGGTATGAATTTGTAAAAAAGTGCAAATGGGACAATCCAAACAATTTGAAGTCATGGTTTGGAACCGCAAGTACAGTAGGCAATCATCGGATTATTTTTAATATTAAAGGAAATGATTATCGTTTAGTAGCAGAGATTGATTACGAATTTCAAATCATATTTATCATTTGGATAGGTACTCATAAAGAATACGACAAAATAGATGTAAAAACAATTGAATACAATGGATAATAAAAACGCAGTTCATTATAAAAAAGCTTTGAAAAGGATCTGGACTTTAATGCAGGCCAGACCTAAGAAAGGCACTTCCGAAGGAAATGAATTGGATATGCTGATCACATTAGTGGAAGCGTATGAATCTATCCACATTCCCATGCAACCTACTGATCCCATCGACTATTTGAAGTATAAAATGGCAAAAGATCATCTTAAACAAAAAGACTTAATTCCATATATAGGGGATAAAACTAAAGTTTCTAAAGTCCTTAACTACCATCAAGAGTTGACTGTAGTGATGATTAAAAAATTAAGTAAAGGTTTGAAGATACCGGTGAATATGTTTATACCGGTTTGAAGTTGTGGATTAGGAGATTAGGAATTTGGCGTGTCTCGTTTTAGGGTAGGGTATCCTAAGAGAGTAACAAATGAGCAAACAAGGGTTTTTTAAAATTTTATCCTAAAAATTCATTTCGGACTTGGTGGCAGCAACGGGCCGCAAACAGCAATTTTAATGCAATCAAAATTAATCAATTGCTAAACTGTTAATATTATATCCGTAACTTTATAAAAAAACTATGCAAAAATCCATTCACTTACCCATTCTAATAGAACAAGATGAGGATGGCATTTATATTGTGAGCTGTACTACATTCAAAGGTTGCCATTCATTCGGAAAGACTATAGATGAGGCAATGGTTAACATCAAGGAAGTGATTGTTATATGTATGGAAGAAGAGAAGGATATTAAAAACCTCAATCAGTTTGTTGGATTTAGGGAGCTCGAAATCTCCTTTTGATGGCTTTCTTACCGACGATATCTGGAAAGGAA
>JAYSTG010000005.1:0-2375 GCA_043719965.1 Saprospiraceae bacterium
TCGTCTTTCCAGTACAGCTTCCATACCTTCTTCAACAAAGCGCTTTTTTACCCGATCAATGGTTTTAAGGCTAACTCGAAGCATTTTCTTTATCTGTTCTTTTGTAACCTTATCTGAATACTTTCCTGCATCACAATTCAATAAAATAAAGGCCACCCGAAAAGTATGCGCAGTATGAAATTCTTTTTGTATTATTAAGGTCAATTCTTCAACTTCTTTTTTTGTTAACTCAATGGTATATCGAATCATGGCTAAATAATTTTTACAAACATATGTAAAAATTACTTAATGCGTCGCAATATCCTTAACTTGTCACTAGGAGGATGTTTCAGCCAAAGCTTCGAAAAAGTGTTGTCTCGACGAATTAAATCATTGTGATAATTCATCCTTTAGCCAAAGGCGAAAGGCAACCTCGCTTTTCAAGTCGAGGTTACCGCATAGCTTTAGCTTGTAGATGTTTCGGCAACATATTTTCGTCCTTGACATTAAATCATCGTAGTAAACCTAACCTAGTTTTTTTCAGGCCGAGGTTGCCTCGTAGCTCATGAGGAAAATTCCTGCAAATCTTAAAAAATAACAGCCTTATAGGTTTGCCTTATTCTTTAGAATTTGTATATTCATCACTGTAATTCGCATATTTTTTCTAACCCAAATCAACAATTAACTATGAAAAAATTAGGTATCGGTGCTCTAGTAGGGGGCATAATCCTTTTCCTTTGGCAGTTTCTGTCATGGTCGATGTTAAATATCCATTCCTCTATGCAGACCTACACACCCAAGCAAGATGAAGTGCTCAAATATCTAAATGAAAACCTGGATGAAGGTTTCTATTTTATGCCCAATACGCCTCCGGGACAAGATGCTGCTCAAACTATGGAAGCTTATGCCGGCAAACCCTGGGCTCAGGTATATTTTCACAAAGCAATGAATTATAATATGGGGGCCAATATGATCCGCGGTTTCATCGTCGATATCTTTGCAGTCTATTTGCTGATCTGGGTCTTATTACGCATGGGCAATGCCGATTTTAAAACTATACTGCTATCCAGTTTAGCAGTAGGCTTCATAGGTTATCTATCCAATACCTATATCAACTCGGTTTGGTTTGAAACCAAGACCATTGGCGATCTGATCGATAGTGTTGTAGCCTGGGGTTTGGTAGGCTCGTGGTTGGGGTGGTGGCTTAAAAGATAAATAGACAGATTTATTAATGCGAGGTCATTTATATCCCATCACCATCCAATAAATTGCCTAATCCACCGAGGATACTACCTTGTTCTTTGCCTCCCCGCATCCCTCCATAGGATATGATTTTACTGGCCAATCGACTGATTGGTAGCGTCTGTATCCACACTGTACCAGGCCCTCTTAAGGTTGCAAAAAACAATCCTTCGCCACCGAATATCGTATTCTTGATACCACCTACAAATTGAATATCGTAATGCACTGTAGGCGTAAAAGCCACTATACATCCAGTATCGATCTTGATGGTTTCTCCGTATTGTAATTCACGTTTCAACACGTGACCGCCGGCATGTACGAAAGCCATACCATCGCCTTCGAGTTTTTGCATGATAAAACCTTCGCCCCCAAAAAGACCCGTACCCAATTTTCGCTGAAACTCAATCCCTACTTCTACTCCTTTGGCTGCACATAAAAATGCATCCTTTTGACAAATCATTTTTCCGCCTAAAGTATATAGATCCAGAGGAATTATTTTTCCGGGATAAGGAGAGGCAAAGGATACCCGACTTTTGCCCATACCCAGATTGGTAAAAGCAGTCATAAAAAGGCTTTCACCGGTGAGCACCCGCTTTCCTGCAGACATGAGTTTTCCTAAAAATCCGGAGTTTTGATTGCGTCCGTCACCAAATATAGTCTCCATCTGGATCATTTCATCCATCATCATAAATGCTCCAGCCTCTGCAATCGCAGTTTCATTGGGGTCGAGCTCTATTTCTACATATTGCATTTCTTCCCCATAGATTTTGTATTCGATTTCGTGGTCTTGTATTCTTGGCATTGAAGTTAAAATTTTGTGTAAAAGTAAAGGATTGATTGCAAGGCTGAAAATGAATTAGCCCTTACTTTCATATCTTCGGAAGATGAAGATAAAATCTATTGATTTTCGGTTAGAAAATCTGGAATTGACAAAACCTTATACTATAGCCTGGAAGACCGTTGACCAGGTCGAAAACTTATTTTGTACCATAGCACTTGAAAATGGCGCCTACGGTTACGGGAGTTGTAATCCTGAAAATGAAGTCGTCCACGTATCTACCAAACAGACCCTTGAAGCTAAAGACCATCTGGACTTGGATTTATTACTTGGACATACGGTTCAAAATCCGGAGGCCCTCATTAAAAGATTATAT
>JAYSTG010000041.1:0-5832 GCA_043719965.1 Saprospiraceae bacterium
AAAGTAAACCGTAGCGATGTAAGTGGAGCAGGTGTATTGTATTACACGATCGAAACTAAGGACTACAGCGCTACTAAGAAAATGATTCTAGTAGAGTAAAAGTAATGATGATATCAAAGCGAGCCTAGCTCGATTTGATGTTCTTTATTCTGATAAAATCAGAATCATAAAGAAAGAATTTTAATAGTAAAAGATTCGGAATTCGTCTTGAGAAAGGGCTTCGTAAGAAGCCCTTTTTTTGTATATATTGAGTGATGATAAAATGGCTATTTGGAGCGGGATTGTTATGTTATCTCATAGCCCGCGCAATCCTTATACCTATTACCCATGACGAAGCTGGGACTATCCTTAATTATGCTTCTAAGCCCATATATGATATCATAAGTTATCAAGATCCTATTCCGAATAATCACCTCTTAAATACTTTATTGATAAAATTTTTTGTTTCAATATTTGGACTGCAAGCCTGGGTATGCCGATTGCCCAATATCATGGCAGGTGTATTATACTTAGTCTATGGTATTAAGATTTTAGAGCTTTTATTTAAAAGTGAAAAGGCATTCATCTTTCTATCCTTACTCTTATTGATTGGAAATCCTTATTTGATCGAATTTTTTGCCTTAGCTAGAGGATATGGGTTGTCTATTGGTCTATTGATGGCATCGCTGTATTATGCACTTAAAGCAACGGAGTATCGGGACTTCACACGATCTCTGATCTTGGCTGCATTAGGAGTTTATGCCAATCTGACCCTATTGAATTATTTTATAGTCCTATGCTTTGGAGTCACGTACTTTACGATACGGTCTGGTACTATGGATTGGTATATAATCAAACGAATGACCTGGGTTATTACCTCCTTGTTTTTGGCCTTGGTCATACCTGTGAAGAAAATGGTGGATACAGATCAATTTCATTTTTGGAGTAAGCATGGATTTTACCAAGATACTTTTTTGCCTTTACTTCAATCTTCGTTGGAAGGGAAAAAATATATGGGTGACTACACGCTTATCGTATTCAGTTATTTGATTGGTTTAGTCACACTTATGATCTTGCTCGGGACTATCTATCTAATAATAAAAAATAAACGAAATGTATTAAATAAAATTTCACTGAGAGCGTCATATTTGTTTATAGGCTCTATCGTATACAATTTCGTGCAAAACAAACTTCTTGATATACCTTTTTTGAATGCAAGGACGGCCTTGTTTTTTTATCCATTATTTATTGTTGCTGCATTAGCTATCTGGTATGATTTCAGAGCGACTTTCCCTAAGTCCTTAATAGGAGCTGGTATCCTAGTATTCAGCGTATTTGCGGTATTCCATATTAGTAGGTGTTATAATCTGCATTCATCGTATGAGTGGTGGTTCGATGGGGATAATAAAAGAGTAATATCCATCTTAGAAAAACAACACCATCTTTCAAATCAGCATGCGATTAGTTTTAAATGCAATTGGTTATTTCAACCGTCATTGACCTATTATATAAAAGGGCAAAAACGACCGTTCATTACCTCCCCTCCATATCATCAATCTATAGATACTAGCGAGATCGTGGACTATTATTATATTACCAGTGATGATATGAGCCCTTGGTTTAAAGACAATTATAAAGTAGAACAGTCCTTTGCCTGGGATTCACGATTATTGATGAAGAAAAAAGAATGATTCCCATAAAAAATGGCTATCTTTGCGCTCCAATATCGCGGGATGGAGCAGTTGGTAGCTCGTCGGGCTCATAACCCGAAGGTCGTAGGTTCAAGTCCTGCTCCCGCTACAAGAGAAAAGAGTCGTTGATTACAACGGCTCTTTTTTTTTCTTCTCATTCTATTTTATCCGAGAGGATGTACCAAAAAAAAGCCAATTTTGAGGATGGTGAATCAAGAGGTATATATCGTAGCGGCACAGCGGACGCCTATAGGGAGTTTTGGGGGCAGCCTTGCTACACTTTCTGCTATTGACCTTGCGGTCCATGCAGTTAGATCCTGTATCAACACAGCTCGTATCGAATCCGAAATTATTGAGGAAGTATTATTTGGCAATGTTTGTTCTGCCGGATTAGGGCAAGCTCCAGCTAGACAAGTGGCTTTGAAGTCGGGGCTCCTGCCTCAAGTTTGCTGTACTACAATAAATAAGGTGTGCGCTTCTGGAATGAAGGCGTTGACTTTAGGGACTCAAGCTATCTCATTAGGTGATCGGGATGTTGTTTTAGTGGGCGGCATGGAAAGTATGTCCAATGTGCCTTATTATCTCACCAAAACAAGGTGGGGAAATAAATATGGAAATCATGAGGTCATCGATGGCTTGCACAAAGATGGATTACAGGATGTGTATGATCAGCTAGCCATGGGAGTATTTGCAGACCGCACAGCTGAAAAGCACCAAATCAATAGAGAAGAGCAAGACCAGTATACCATCAAATCTTATCAGGCAGCCGCAAAAGCATGGTCGAACGGTAAATTTTCGCGCGAAGTGATGCCGATCAATATTGATTTAGGCAAAGGCAAAATCAACTCCCTGTCAAGTGATGAAGAATATTTGAAAGTGGATTTTGATAAGATTCCTACACTGAAACCAGCGTTTTCTAAAGATGGAACTATCACAGCTGCCAATGCTTCTAAAATCAGTGATGGCGCCTCAGCATTGGTCTTGATGTCCGGAAAAAAAGTAAAGGAACTAAACCTTCATCCCTTGGGAAGAGTAGTATCATATGCAGATGCTGAACAAGAACCCCAATGGTTTACAACCAGTCCTGCCATAGCAGCATCCATTGCTTTAAAGAAATCTGGCCTATCGTTGCGTGATATGGGGGTTTTTGAAATAAATGAAGCATTTGCAGTGGTGGCATTGGCATTCATTAAATTGTTGGATATTGACTCTGAAATCGTAAATATCAATGGCGGGGCGGTGTCATTGGGTCATCCACTTGGGGCATCTGGAGCCAGGATCATCACTACCTTGACTCATATATTGAATGAGTCTACTGCTCGATATGGGCTTGCAGCCATCTGTAATGGCGGTGGCGGAGCGACTGCAGTGATCATTGAAAAGCTCTGATTTATCATGGATTAGGTTCAAAAGCATTTATTGATCAATACAAACTGTAATGGTATCTTTAACAGCTTCGATCTTATGCTAAAATTATTTTTGATCTTCCTTTCTTTCTTGGCGGTTCGCTCATGTCAGATGGAAGAAAATCAGGTTATATCAATGGAAAAATTAAATCAACCAATCATGGATTCAACTAAAAAATATAAAATTGCGACCTTTGGAGGTGGATGCTTTTGGTGTACGGAAGCCATGTTTTTGGAGTTGGATGGGGTAGTTAAAGTGGCCTCTGGATATGCTGGTGGACATATTGAGAATCCCACGTACAAAGCAGTATGCAGTGGGACTACGGGTCATGCAGAGGTCATTCAGCTTACTTTTGATCCTCAAAAGCTATCTTTTGAGGAAGTATTATTAGTTCACTTTACTACACACGATCCTACCACCTTAAATCGTCAGGGCAATGATGCAGGGACTCAATATCGGAGTATTATATTCTATCATGACAATAATCAAAAAACTTCTGCTGAAAATGCTATAACAGTGGTAACTCCATCGATATGGGGTGACAAACTGATCACTACGCAGATCGTACCATTCGATAAGTTTTATGTTGCCGAAGATTACCACCAAAATTACTTAGATCAAAACCCTAATCAACCGTATTGTATTTACGTAGTCAATCCCAAAGTGGAAAAATTCAGGAAATTATTTAAAGAAAAATTAAAAAAGCATGAGTGATCCTTATAATGCTTTAAGTAAAGAGGAAGAATATGTCCTGGTGCATAAAGGTACTGAAAGGCCTTTTTCAGGGGAATATGATGATTTTTTCGTTGAAGGTACCTACCAGTGTCGACGATGTAATACTGCTTTATATGAATCGAAGGATAAGTTCCATAGTGGATGTGGGTGGCCGAGTTTTGAGGATGAAATACCTGGGGCTATACTGAAAAAAACCGATGCTGATGGACAAAGGACCGAAATCTTGTGTGCTCATTGTAATGGGCATCTAGGCCATGTATTTTATGGTGAACGACTTACCCCAAAAAATACCAGACATTGTGTCAATTCACTGAGTATGAGATTTAAGCCTAAAGAAAAGGTTTGAATTTAGTAAGCTCAAATAATTTAACCTAGCTTATAGATTTTATCAAGTAATAAGTACGGGCAATGCCCTTATTTGGTGCTTATTTTATTATTTTTAGCATTCTAGAAACCTAACCAGTAATCTTAAGCGAACCTCATAGCCTTCCTACTATCGCGGATGATGCGGTGGACCAGCCTTATAAAACAGGAGCACAGCTCCTAGCAGCCGGTGTATTATTTTCTATGGCGATAGAAGCAGATCATTGGCAACAACGATGTTTGCCGTTCCAAGCAGGGACCATGGCAGCCTATGGTCTTAGTAAAGAGGAGGCCTTAGCTGCCATCACATTGAATGCTGCTAAGATCTTGGGTATAGATCATCTGACGGGTAGCATAGATGCGGGTAAGGATGCAAATATCATCATCAGTGAAGGTGATATTCTGGATATGAAATCCAGTAAAGTCACTGAGGCTTTCCTCCAAGGTAAACAACTAAACTTGGACAATAAACATAGCCAACTCTTTGCAAAATATAAATATAAGTATGGCTTGAAGTAAAATTATACTTTGAGGGTATATACTGCAAGATCTGTAATGTGTGTTGGTACGTGAACCAACATTAACTTTTCATCAATCCATTGTTGACATTGAGTCAGGAGTTCTATCGAATCAGTTCCATAAAATACATGTTCTGGAAAATAGATATCTACAGTAGTTCTCCATTTGCCGAATTGCCTGATAAAATGACCTAATAATGAGTATCCAGGGATCCAAAAATCATATTCAGGCTGGCTATATACCATCGCCAGGGGAATGATGGGCACCTTTAAATCAACCGCTACTTCAAAAGCGCCTCTTTTGAATTCTTTGGTAGTCTGTGCAATACTAGTGGTTCCTTCCGGGCATAGAAATATGCTCATGCCTTTTTTAAGGGTCTCTCGCATCGCTTCTTTTACCAGGTTTCGACTTTCTTTATTTTCTCTTTTCACAAAGAGGATCCCGGTTTCGCGAGCTCCAAGGCCTATCAAAGGATATTTTTCCACTTCAGCTTTACCTATTGGAAAAAAGTAATAATAGTTTAATGCTAAAATCGGATCAGAAAAGCAACGATGATTGGATATGTAGATTGCAGGATCGTGTTGAGCCATAGATCCATGGGTCTTGATCTTATAGCCCAGGATAAAGCTCATACCCTGCACACAAATCTTTCTGAATTTAAATGCTCGTTTAATATTTCGACCAAACAACAAGGCGGAAATCAGGTAACCTGATAATATCAAGGCTACTAAGAGCACACAAAGGATGATCCTGGTCCAAGCAAGTACGTATTTCATGTAAAGAATTGGAATGGAATAATGTATTCTAAACTAACATACGAACCGGCTCTTCCAACAGCGCTTTGAGGGTCTGTAAAAATTGAGCTCCACTGGCCCCATCGACTACGCGATGATCGCTAGATAGAGTTACTTTCATGATATGACCTATTTCAATCTTGCCTTCACGTACTACCGGTTGTTCAGTAATGCCCCCTACCGCCAGGATACAAGCATCGGGAGGATTAATAATAGCTGTGAACTCATCCACCCCGAACATTCCTACTCGCGGAGTAGTTCGACCTGGGAGTCGGGCTCCGTTCGCCTGAGAGTGACCGTTGCTACCACTCTTCCATTGAGCTCGCCCACGAAGCCGTGGCCTG
>JAYSTG010000401.1:0-9838 GCA_043719965.1 Saprospiraceae bacterium
TTGAGGCACGGTCCCTACCTAGATTCTAAATATTTTCTAAATTAAATTATGTTTAGAAATTACATCGATTCATCTCAAACCCACTAAATATGGCGAAGAGCCTATATTTACTTTATATCAAATACTAAAATCAAAAGGTGTTGCCAATAAACTTCCCCAGACAAATTTTTCTTGGGCTTATGAAATGCAAGTTGGAGACCCCGATGGACATGTATTAAGATTCGGGACTGATCCAAATGACAAAGAGGCTTTTGCTGACCAATGATAAGCATATAATGTACTTCCGTCTACTTTGAAATATATTTCAATTCATTATTCCCTAATACCTCAATCGTCACATTAAAGTGCAGTATAATGACTAATTATATTGAATTATATAGAGTTAAATCATAAAATATGCATATTAGTGCATTAAAATACCTATAATATTAAAATATTTATTATAATTTACATACTTTTGTAAGAAATAATGCCGTATAATGCCCTATATTGAATTAGTAAAATATATCAAGGAGCGTCGGGACATCTTACAAGTTACACAAGAAGACCTGGCGGAGCTATCGGGTATTGGATTAAGAACCTTAAAACAGTTCGAAAGTGGCAAAGGAAATCCTACCCTGTCAACTCTGCAAAAGATAACCGAGGTATTGGGCATGGAGGTTTGCTTGAAAATTAAAGATGTCACCAGAAGTAAATGAGAAGGGCTAGAATATTATTCAAAAATGAGGAGGCCGGTATCCTAACCCAATATGATGATGGTTCGTTTTCATTTCGATATCATGATGATTGGTTAACAAACAGTAACAAACAAAGCATCAGTCTTACCTTACCTAAGACCGAAGGAGAATTTTATTCAAAATTCTTGTTCCCCTTTTTTTTCAATATGCTTCCGGAAGGCTCAAATAAACAAGTGGTATGTAAATGGAATCGAATTGACAATAATGACTATTTCGGATTGTTGATGACAACTGCAAGAAATGATAGCATAGGCGCCGTCAGGGTAATTAAAATTGAATCGTAATGAGTTTGCCAGACATAAAATATTGCCCCGGTACATTATCTCCAGGATTTGAGACTTACAGCAGAACTGCTTTGAATAGAGTATTCCAGGGGAAAAAGGTAGATCATGTCTTTCCATACGATGCACCGGCATCTAATCCTGATACGGATGAGCTTTTTGAAGAAAATCGAAAGCGCATATCCATATCGGGAGTGCAAGAAAAGTTTTCTGTATTACTGGATAAAAACAAGCTTAGGCTAGTGAATAAAGATGAGCGTGGAACTTATATTTTAAAACCGATTCCAAACGCAGGCAATAAACCAGATCAAATGCCCGGCAATGAGCATCTCACCATGCAAATTGCCCGTCAAGTGTATGGAATAGAGACTGCGGAAAACGCTTTAATATTTTTTAAAAATGGTGCCCCTGCATACATTACCAAACGATTTGATATAAAAGAGGATGCCCACCTGCCCAACGGGCTGGGCACAAAACGGGCACAGGATGATTTCGCCTCATTAGCGCAAAGAACTCCACAAACCCATGGGGAACACTACAAGTATTTAGGAAATTATTCCGAGCTATTCGAATTAATGCAAAACTACTTACCCAGTTACAAAGTAGAGGCGCCTAAACTTTTAAAACTTTTAGTTTTTAATTATCTTTTTTCGAATGGCGATGCACACTTTAAAAATTTCTCTTTATTAGAAACTCCAATGGGTGATTATCGACTCAGTCCTGCGTATGATTTACTAAATAGTAGAATTCATATAGAGGACAAAGACTTTGCCTTAGACGATGGACTCTTACCTAAAAATCTAGCACAAGGAAAAATCAGTGTGCAGTTTGCCAAACTAGCAGAGAAAGCCGGAATAAGTGAAAAGTTTTTTCAAAATATCATGTCTTTAATGATTTCCAAATCAGACTTAGTTGAAAAACTGGTCGTTGCTTCTTTTCTCCATGATGCCACTAAAAGAAATTATTGGCAGTCTTATCAGGGCCGTATAAAACTATTAAAGTCACTTTGAAAAAAACGTTGAGGGGCATACTGTTGTAGCGGAATATAAGTATTGACGATGTTTTGTAGCTTACCGATTACCTTAATAATAACAACGTTTGACTAATAGAATTAACCTATTTAGAATATCTATAAACCACCACCGGCCCCATCAACCCTGAAGGCAATAACGGAGCATTAGCTTGGTAAAACGGCATAGTCGTAAAAGTGGTTTTTACTTTTACATCAGGCTGGGCATCTCCTATAAGCCGATTGACCCAAAGATTGGTGACTTTGATTTGAATATTATTTTCGCCTTCTTTTACAGCCTGAGAGATATCCATTCGGAAAGGTTTTTTCCATAGAATACCAAGATTTTTACCATTTACATTTACCTCTGCTATATTTTTTACCTCACCTAAGTCGATGCTATAGTTCCCCTTTTTTTGAATGCCAGTTAATTTAAATGAGTTTTCATATATAGCTGTACCGGAATAATATTTAATATCCGGATTTGTATGCTCAGACCAAGAAATCAAATGATCCAAAGTCAATGAATTATTATTAATATTTACTTTCCATGGAGTTGAGATAGATGTGATCATAGTTTCGGACATGATGGGAAGAGTATAACTTTTCACCCTGGTTTTCTCTCTGAATAAAATAAAATAAGCATCCCAGGATTCAAATTTCAGTTGCACCTTGGTGCGACCATTTTTGCTTTCATACGATACTTTTTCCATCTTTCCGGTTTGTGCATTCCAGAGTTCTGGTATTTTATTGCTAATTCTAAAGCTTACTTCAGCTTTCGTGGCCTTCTCACTTCTATTATTCAACCAATAAATATCCATTGCCTCAATATGTCTATGTCGGTAAAGAAACTTATTAGCTGTATGACTGATCAGGACATCCGGTTGCAGGTGAAGTGAATCAAATGAAGTCACATTCGGATGACTCCAGACCTCACTAGCTATTTTTTGAAACTCTTGATCATCATCAGTTTGACTAGGTGACATTAAAGGTTTGACGCCTACGACTTTGACTCCAGCCAGGACCAGAGTTTTTATTTTCTTTAATACGGGTAGTGTCATCCATTGAGCGCTTTCGTCGAGCATCAATACTTGATAGGTATTGCCGCTTGGAGCTACCAACTTTCCATTTTTTGCTTGAATGACATTGATTAAAGCTGAAGCATTGACAAAATCAAATTCAAAACCCTGAGGTATGTTTGGGAGTTTTTCTCGACATATCCAGGTGATATTATTGTTTTCACCATAATAGTATAAGATATCAGCAATGTTTTTTCCTTGTTGTAAGAAATAGCAACTTCTGCTTAAATAGTCTATCCATGATTTAGCTTGTTCTGCCCAGGTCTCTTGTCTGGTAAAATATTGACCAAAGGGTCCCAGAGAAAATCCAGGTCTTTTATCATCAAGCGGCTGATGTACTGAGGTATGAATGACAAATCGATTCAAACCGGAAGCGAGTTCCAAATCAGCAGTGCGTTTTAATTTTTCAGGATGCCAGGTAAATGCATTTTGTATTGAAGTCATCGATTCAGCAGCAATGATCCGTTGACCATAGATATTTGCTACAGAAGCGGATTCACGGATATCACCTTCGCTTCTCGGCTCTTCATCAGCGCCAGCAGCCAGGCTACCCGGGGTCCACATGGCTGACATCGGAATATCTGCATATCGTTTTACATCCATACCATCGGCTAGATAGATGCGTCGGTCTTCATGAGATTCGGTATAGCGTTTCATACCTCTTTTATGAAGCTCTTCACCGATCACATCATAATGGTTTTCTGCAATCAATTCTCCTATCGTCTTTCTAAAATCCCAAAGGAATTTTTCGCTGGCATCTATGCTT
Source organism: Saprospiraceae bacterium (assembly GCA_043719965.1). Classification (GTDB taxonomy): domain Bacteria; phylum Bacteroidota; class Bacteroidia; order Chitinophagales; family Saprospiraceae; genus JADJLQ01. Next base: position 3,873 of record JAYSTG010000401.1, read on the forward strand.
TGGATTACTCTACCGGCGAGCACAGGCATCCAAGGTAGAATATTGTAACCCCTTCTTTTCTGAAATTCTTGAGCCATGGTTTTAGTCCAAGTCATAGGTCCAGCTTCATAGCTATCCAAGACCATATATTGAAGCCCTTTCAGTCCCATCATGCCACCGGTAGCTTCTTTATACATATTGAGATAAGTATTGATATACTTTCTCACAGCTTCTTTATCTAGTTTATCTACTTCAAGTCCAGTAGCTTCAGGAGATGCGGGATGATTTTGACGCCCAGTAAGGGAATATCCAAAACGCATGATGACCCATCTGCCTTCGGGTGCAAGCCACTTTAATTTACCATCTACTCCCAATTTAGAACTCAGATCGATTACATCACTTGGTTGTATGGCGTCAGTAGTTTTAGTTTTTGATATTTCATAGGACTCTCTCCAAGGAGTAAAACCCGCTTTGTCTTCGAACTGATCTATCCGGTCTGTTTTGAACAAAACAAATTCTGCTACTTGCACTCCTTCAGGTTTCGGGGGTTCGCCAGATCCTCCTCCGAACATCGTGGCAAATAGATTGAAAGGAGGCGGCAGTGTTTTGAATGTGATACGCCAATATTTTGCTGTAGATTCTTTAATAGATACGGTATTTTGAGGTACGATACTGCCAGATACTTTGGCGATATCTCTAAAGTTAATTCCATCATCACTTACTTTCAGCGATCTATTGTTTGGCCCTCCATTAAAATCCTCCAGGGGTTCGTGGCTGGCACCTGATAAAGAAAATGCCTTGAAAGATTGAGGGTGATCAAATTCATATTGAATCCACATGTCTTGTCCGACTTCCAGAGGTGGCAATAATACTGTAAAATCCAAATCTCCATCAGTCAGATCTTTAAGTTTGAAGTCTCCTCCACTGGATGTAACTTTTGGATTTAGCTCTAATAAAGATTGCTCTGTATTGGGTAAGCGAAATGCTAATAAAGCCACATCCTGATAGTGGGTGGGCAATTCTACTGTGATAGCATCACCAATGGTGCCAGCTTTAGGTAGACTTACATTTTGAAATTTTCCTGTGGTAATTGCCGGCTTGAGTATCGCACCAAAGTATTCTTTGCCACCTTCAATGATCGTCTCTGTCCACACATATTTTTTCATCGCATCTTGTGGCTCTACCCAGGGACCACCAGTCACACTCCAACCCGGTGATCCTGCTATAGTCATTTCCAATCCTTTTTTATCGGCTAATTCGGTAGTAAACTTGAAAGCATCTTTCCATTCAGGAGTCATAAAGACCAGTTTTTTGGGAACGACTACCGGCGTAAATAAATTGGCATCGAAATTATGGAAACCTCCTATACCTATACGGCTCATCCATTCAAGATCTTTTTGTATACCCTCTTTGGTAATATTACCATTCATCCAATGCCACCATACTCTAGGCCTGGAGGATGGTGGTGGTGATTGAAAGTTTTGAATCAAGGTTTGTGCATGACTAATAACAAGTGTATAGGACGAAAGCATTATACAACATAATGCATTTCGAAAATTACATTTCATAGATGGAGTAATTAAACAATAAATAATAGAGTCTAAGGTAAGAAGACTTTGAGTTAGCGAAGACTCACTCGATATGAGTATTCCGAAGGAGGCTTCAGCTTTGATATCAAAGCCGGAGTAATTCACCTCCAAAGATCTTTCTGGCTAACATCAAACTTCCCAGCAATACCACGATCGATACATATCCTACCGTATCATATCCTATCAATCTGCCATCTGTACTTTTAACTACAAGTATACCGGATAAAAATGAAGCAGCAGAGGTACCCAATTGTTGGACGCTGCTATTGAAACTCATAAAGCTCCCTCGCTGAGCAGGAAGTGGCACATTGCTTAACAAAGCTTGAGCGGTAACGGCCCTGCCCGTAGCTACTGCAAACCATATTCCAAAAAAAACCAATACAATGGGAAATGACACTCGAGGTAAATTAGTGATGACGGCCACCATGATCGCGGAGGCAATGACAGAATAGGTAAACACGACAAGTTTTCCTTTTTGGTCAGACAGTCGCCCAAGCACAAAGGCAGATAAAAATGCACATAGACCTCCTACCAAATATACGGTTGGCGTCAATGACTTGGAAAATCCCATATTAAACTCAAGAAAAGGATTGACAAAAGGAATGATCAGAAAATGACCCAACATGATCAAGCCTGAGAAAAACAAAGCTGATAATTGTTTAGGATGGTGCAATACTTCAAGTAGGATTTTTAATTTTGAAGAGGGTGGCTCCGTGGATACATGGTCTTTCATCTCGGGTATATACTTTTGAAGCAATGGTATCAATGCTATCCCCAATATACCGACCAATAAAAACGGTGCATGCCAACTGATGGCATTGGCTAGGTACAATGCAAATGGAACACCCAAAATAGAAGCTATAGCAAACGAACTCATGACAGCACCCATCGCTGCACCTCGGCGCTCATAACCAAATATATCTGAGATGATCGACAATACCTGTGAGCCAATCAAGCCGCCAAACAACCCTGCCAATATGCGTGCTGCCATCAACAATCCAAAACTTGGAGCTATACCACAAGCTATAGTACCAATCAGGAAACCTACAAAGGCGTAAATCAAAACCTTCTTGCGATCATAGCGGTCTACATAAAAAGCTGCCACAAATCCCGATACTGCAGCTGTCAAGGTATAAGAACCTACTAACATGCTGAACTGTGCCGGACTGATATCAAAGTGCGGCATGAGATAATTGCCTAAAGGCATCATGATCATGAAATCCAGGATGTGGGTAAAATTGATCGATGCCAATAGAAAAATGATCAGGCGTTCATGGGATTGCATAGAGCAAAGATGAAGATTGTAATAATATAAAGCCAGTGGTGTGGTGTGAATGATATGATAATAGATGCTGAGGATTATTGGCATTATTTGAGCTCATGTCAAATTGTACAAAAGATTGGAGGCAAGCTAGGGCGTGTCTTCGAAGTCACACGCTGACTTAAAACTTATTTAGTACAATTTCCCACACACCTTTGTTTTTATAATTCGAAGGGTTTAATTGTTTTTTAATAATTTTGATTAAATTTTATCGAGTATGTCAAATAAAAGCTTCACTCCCGCAGAGATTTCTCCACTCAAGTCATTAGACGAGTGGGAAGAGGATGTATTAGCTCGATACCCTGAGCCGCATACCACCGCCAAAGCCAAAGAAACGTTTCGCAACTATGATGAACCGCAACGAGATACCGTCAAAGAGTTTTATCGACTCAATCATACGTACCAAACTTATGAATTCGTGCAGGGTAAACGCAAAGAATTTCTCGCTTTTAATAAAAGGGAAATGCCTGTCTGGGATGCTTTCGATTTTTTAAATTCATTAGTAGATGACTCTGACCCTGATATAGAACTCGATCAATGGCAACATCTGTTGCAGACCTCTGAAGCTATTCGCTCTGATGGTCATCCGGATTGGTTTGTACTGACCGGGCTTTTACATGATATGGGTAAGGTCTTGTGCTTGTTTGGTGAGCCACAATGGGCCGTAGTCGGTGACACCTTTCCCGTAGGATGCAGACATTCAGATAAAATCGTGTATCCCGAGTTTTTCTCACTCAATCCCGACTCCACCAATACGACATACAATACCTTACATGGTATTTACGAACCACATTGTGGTTTGAAGAATGTCACGATGTCCTGGGGCCATGATGAATATCTGTATCAGATGGTCAAAGATCATATGCCGGAGGCTGCGCTCTACATGATTCGCTATCATTCCTTTTATGCGCAACATCGAGAGCATGCTTACAATCATCTGATGTCAGATCATGATCATGAAATGTTTAAATGGGTGAAGATGTTTAACCCCTATGATTTGTATTCCAAAGCACCTACTCGTCCGGATACAGTAGCATTGAGACCATATTATGTGCGGTTACTGAAAAAGTATTTGCCGGAGACTTTGAAGTTTTAGGGGGGTCAATCGCTAGTAATGATATTTACAGCTGATGATTTCGATATGGTCTTTTTCAACTCTATAAACCAATCGATCTTCATCTGTTATTCTTCGTGACCAACATCCTTGATACTCATGTTTTAGTTCTTCGCCATCTTTAGTGGGTCTGATATGGAAGGATATAATTTATAACCGTAATTTAAGTTAGAAAATTTCTAGGATCTATATTCTCAATCTGGACAATAGTGCAGGTCTTAAAAACCATGTAGGATTGTCCGAGTGACTTAGTGGAAGTAGGTGATCAAAATCACTGATAGCCTTTGCATAAGTTTGTTTAATTCTACGTGGTTTGACTGAATATATGTGGTTATTGATATGCTCTACAGACCTGCCTTTTGTCATAGACACTTTCGAAAAGCCCTATTGTGATGAAGTTTATTCAACTTTTATTTCTTAGCATATATTTAATTTAAATGCAGCAAGGATCGATACGGTGTGTTCAATGATATCATTCTAAATAGTAAGGTTATCTAGGTAATGCAAATACAATATCTTATTTTGTTCGATAAATGAATTAATCTATAGCGGTATGAATAAATTGCATTGGGTAGACTACGGGGTCTTCCTGCTTTACTTCCTGATCGTATCGGGCTATGGGTATTGGATCTATCACAAAAAGAAATTCCAACAAACGGATACTAAAGATTTTTTTCTTGCGGAGGGCTCACTCACTTGGTGGGCTATCGGGGCTTCTTTGATCGCTTCTAATATTTCTGCTGAGCATTTTATTGGTATGGCCGGCTCTGGATTTGCGATGGGCCTGGCTATTTCTTCTTATGAATGGATGTCAGCGGCGACCTTGATTCTCGTAGCTGTATTTTTTATACCGATCTATCTTAAAAACAAGATCTATACGATGCCGCAGTTTTTATCTAAGCGGTATAATGATACGGTAGCTACGATCATGGCCGTGTTTTGGCTTTTGTTGTATGTTTTTGTCAACCTCACCTCCATTCTTTATCTCGGTTCTCTGGCGGTATCGAGTATATCGGGTATTCCTTTTTTATATTGTATGATCGGCCTGGCTCTTTTCGCCGTTTTTATCACGCTAGGCGGTATGAAAGTAATCGGGTATACCGATATCATCCAGGTCGTGGTATTGATCCTCGGGGGATTAGTCGTCACCTACCTAGCACTCGATATGGTCGCCGAGCAATTTGGATCTAAAGGAGTATTCAATGGGTTGGCATTACTCAAGACACAAGCCGATGATCATTTTCATATGATTTTTTCCGAGGGCCATAGATATTATTATGAATTGCCCGGGTTTGCCATTCTTGCGGGAGGTATGTGGATCAACAATCTCAACTATTGGGGTTGCAATCAATATATCGTACAGCGTACTTTAGGCGCTGACCTGCCGACTGCACGCAAAGGCATCTTGTTTGCTGCTTTTTTAAAACTACTTATTCCACTGATCGTGGTGATCCCCGGTATCGCCGTCTATGTGTTGCATCAGCAAGGTGCTTTCGCCAGTGAGATGGTCAATGCCGTCGGCGAAGTAAAACCCGATCATGCATATCCTACCCTTATGAATCTTTTGCCCATCGGGCTCAAGGGCATCTCGTTTGCAGCACTGACTGCAGCCATCGTCGCCTCGCTGGCAGGCAAGTGTAACAGTATTGCAACTATATTTAGTCTCGACATTTATAAAAAGTTTTTAAAGCCCTCCTCTTCTGAAACACAACTCGTGGGTGTAGGACGATGGTCAATAGGCATCGCATTTATCATTGCGCTTTTAGTAGCTCCACAGCTCCGGCAATTAGACCAAGCCTATCAATTCATTCAGGAATATTCTAATTATCTCACTCCCGGAGCATTTGCTTTGTTTTCTCTAGGCTTATTTTGGAAGCGTACCACTTCTGCAGCTGCTGTCACCGCCGCGGCTATTTCAATTCCTCTTTCCGTTGCATTTAAATATCTTCCAACCACCCCTATA
>JAYSTG010000402.1:0-3517 GCA_043719965.1 Saprospiraceae bacterium
TAATCCCTGGTATTTAGCACATGAATACTTAAAAACGTATACTAATGATGTCGTAATGGGTCAGACCAATTTCACTTTCGATCTCCATAAGAATTTAAAATTCTTAATTCGAAGTGGAATTACATCCAACAATATATTCAGTGATCGTAAGACCCCTTACAGTTTTATATATTACAGCAATGGAGCATCACCCCAGGGCAATTACCGAATTGATCGGTCTAATGGATTTCAAATTTCTTCTGATGCCGTTTTAACCTATCAAAAAAATATCACTAAAGATCTAGACATCACCGCCTCTGCAGGAGGCAGTCATCGCTTCAACACGATCAGCAGCCTAACTTCCAATACTGTAGGACTAAATATCCCAGGATTTTATAATCTGGAAAACTCGATCTCACCGATTCAATCCGAAAATAAATTGTATGAAAAGGAAGTGAAAAGTCTATATGGATATATGGATCTAGGATACAGACATTTTCTTTATCTAGGACTTACAGGTCGCAAGGATGTGACCTCTGCACTACAAAGACCCTTTAATTCATTTTTCTATCCATCTGCTAGCTTAGGTTTAGTGATCTCAGAAATGGTCAAATTACCGTCATGGTTTTCCTATGCTAAATTGAGAGGGTCCTGGGCATCCGTATCATCAGATGCTGCGGGCGATCAGTTCAGTGTAGGAAGCGTAAAGATTAATGACCCATATTATACACTACCTACTTATACTCCGGGGATCCGTTGGAATGGGAATCTCTCATTACGATTACCCAATTCTTTAATCGCTCCCAATCTAAAACCCAATCAAACTATTTCCCAGGAATATGGAGCAGAATTGAGATTTTTTCAAAATCGATTGAGCGCTGACCTTACTTATTTTTCTTATTCGGATCAAAACTTTATAGTCAATGCACCTGTTTCTCTTGCATCAGGATATCAAAGCCGACTGGTAAATGGTGGTGAAATAAACCGTAGAGGCTTGGAGCTCGAATTGAATGGTACGCCTATCAAGATGGATCGATTGCGTTGGGATATCAATGTCAATCTTGGCCAAGCTCGCAGTTATAGAAGATCATTCTATGGGGGTGAACCCTTAATCGATGGAGTAAAAATTGGCGACCGAGCTGACACCTATAGAGGATGGGCTTGGCAACGTACCCCTGATGGTAAAATAGTAACTCTAGATGGCAGACCTCAGTACATAGATCATCCGATCAATTTAGGCCATTTCGATCCTGACTTGACCTTTGGCTTTGGAAGTAAAATATCCTGGAAAGGATTCACAGCTTCTTTTTTAATAGATGGTCGTATAGGTGGTAAAATGTACAATGCCGTGGAAGCAAAACTTTATGAAGGTGGTATGCATCCTGCCTCAGCCAATACTTATCGAGATGAATCCTATGCCGGCCAGGCAACTTACCTACTGGAAGGATCAAAAATCACAGATGGCGAAGCTGTCTGGGATATTCAAGGCAAACTGACTAGTGATACTCGTAAGTTTGCACCCAATGATGTGAAAGTAAAATTCATCGACCATTTATTTGATACTTATGTAAATGGGATAGATGAAGCCGTATTGTACGATCGGACCTTTGCAAAACTGCGAGAGGTGACGCTAACCTATACTGTACCTACTTCAAAACTTATATCCAAGCCCTTCAAAGAAGCCAATATTTCATTAGTAGGAAGAAATCTTGCTCTCTGGAGCAAAGTACCCTTTATGGACCCTGATGGCTATACCGGATTTGCCTTAGCAGAACCTACTTATCGCAATGTGGGTGTGAATGTCAACCTTAAATTTTAACTCAAGTATTAATGTTATTTCAAAATATACAATAGCATGAAAAAAATATTTTCTCTCTTAGCTTGTTTGATGATTTTAGGATCTTGTCATAAACAAGAATACTATGAGTCCAATCCGAATAAGCCTACCAATGCCAACCCTGCTTTGTTATTGACTGGTATTTGTCACAGTATATTTTTTAATGATCCTACAGGCCCTGCTTTTGCGGTACGGTATCTTACTTATTACGAAAGGCCTACTGATACTCAAAATTACGGTTGGGCAACTAGTAGTTTTAATCCTTATTCAGACATATTGCTTCAGGTAAATGATTTAGAAAAATTAGCCACAGCGGCTAATGAAAAACATTATTTAGGGTTAGTAAAATTTTTTAGAGCTATAGTGTTTTCAAGTTTGACCGAGACTTTCGGTGATATACCTTACTCCCAAGCCTTAAAAGGTGAAGAAGGAATAGATAAGCCTGCCTATGATAGTCAAGAATCCATCTACCTCGGCTTGCTAAATGAATTGGATCAAGCCAATGATCTCTTGACCGGAGCTTTATCAAATTTTAGTGGAGATATCATATTTAATGGAGCTTCTGCCGCTTGGCAAAAAGCTGTCAACGCCTTTCAACTTAGATTATTAATACATCTTAGTAAGAAAGAAAACAATACTTCTTTAAATATTAAAACAAGGTTTGCCAATATCGTAAACAATCCGTCCAAATATCCTTTGATGTCCGACATCATGGACAATGCTCAATTGAGATTTAATAAAACCGCCACTGATAACTATTACCCACTTTTCAATAACCTCTCTGTATCGAGTCTGGTGTCCTTGGAAAAAGGATTGGTAGCCCTTTTAAAAGAGCGCAACGATACACGCCTGTTTCAATTTGGTGATCCTTTAGTCGGTAAACCTGCCAATGATTTTAATAGTTATGCAGGGGTAGATGCCGGGCTGATCATTTCTGACCAACAAAATGCAGCTCCTAATGCCTCCAAGATTAATAAAAGATATGTATCCAATGAAGTGAATGAACCCCTGATCTTGATAGGATATCCTGAACAGGAATTTATCATTGCTGAAGGCATGTCACGTGGATGGGTTGCAGGTAATGCCAGTGCACGATATATCAATGGGATACGCGCATCTATGCGATCCTTTAATATCGGAAGTATAGCAATAGAGCAATATTTAGGCAGACCTCTGGTAAAATTTGATAATGCCAAAGCATTAGAACAAATCGCCATTCAAAAATATCTGGCTCTATTCATGCAATCTGGATGGGAATCATTTTTTGAACAAAGACGCACGGGCATACCGAATTTCAATGTAGGTCCAGGCACATTAAATGGAGGCAAGGTACCTAAGAGATGGAGATACCCTCAGACGGAATATGATAATAATAAAGTCAATGTAGACGCTGCGGTCGCCAAGCAGTTTGGAGGCCAGGACATTGTGAATCAAGTCATGTGGTTACTTCAATGATCGAAACTTCATCAGCGTGGAGGGTTTTAAAATTATTTGTAATCTTCATTATTTGTCTAGGGTGTAATAGCCATCTTTCTGCTCAATCCATACTACCAGTCAACGAACCGTTTTATCAGACGAGGACTATAGAATTTAATTACTCCGGTGGTACACGATCCCCTACAGATTGGATAGGGATATATCGTCATGGTCAAGTGCCTGGCAATATTGCTTCGACCGTATGGCAATATATTTCTTCGCCCA
>JAYSTG010000403.1:0-3510 GCA_043719965.1 Saprospiraceae bacterium
CGCAAGTGTTTTTCTAAAAGCTTCCAAAGCCCTGCTATCTACATCGCAGACATGGATCAGGTCACAATTGGATTGATTGGCAAAAGTCTGTCCTATAGCAGCGCCTCGAGAATTAACGCCCATGATCGAAGCAAGAAATCGTTCATTAGCTCCATGGATGCGACGATAACTCGCTGCGCTGAATCCTGGCAAAACTCCACCTGCCAATACCACAGAGGAACTTAGAACTCCTTGTCTCATAAAATCTCTTCGTGAGTTTTTCATATTCATAAATTGAGAAGTAAAGTAACGAAATATTCTTACGATCTCAAAAGTCAGACAAAACCGAGGTTTGGGCCCGTATAGTCCCTATATTTAGCTAAATATATTATTTAAATATAAGATTTAGCTAGTTTAGTATTTATATTCAGCTTAATCTATCATTATATATAAATTTTAGCTATAAATTAGCGTTATTTCAGCTAAATATAGTAATATTGTTAATACTTTATGGATATGGAAGTGATTGGCAGAGTACGAGAAATTTCGAGGTTGAACACACTCTTGGGTTCATCGAAATCAGAATTCGTAGCTATCTATGGTCGAAGAAGAGTAGGTAAAACTTATCTTATCCGCAATGTCTATAAAGATCATATCGTATTCTATCATACCGGATTGAGCAAAGGAGGACTGAATGTCCAACTGAATAACTTTGTAGTTACCCTAGAAGAATACAACCCTAACAATGTCCAATTGAATCCTATACATAACTGGGTCACTGCATTCCAAGCGTTAAAAAAAATAATCACTGCAAGTAAAAAAACTAAAAAAGTAATCTTTCTGGATGAAATCCCTTGGATGGATACCCCAAACAGTGGTTTTATTTCCGCTCTGGAACATTTTTGGAATACCTGGTTGAGTACCAGGAAGGATATTCTATTCATTGTATGCGGATCAGCGACTTCGTGGATCATGGACCACTTGATCAACAGTCCCGGTGGGTTGCACAATCGAATCACCCAAACCATAAAACTCAATCCATTCAGTTTAAAAGAATGTGAACAATTTTTTAGTTCAAAACATGCACATTTTACCCACTATCAATTGTTGGAGCTTTATATGTCGTTAGGCGGCATCCCCTATTATCTTGAAAAGATCGATGGATCTCTGAGTATAGTTCAAAACATAAATAATTTATTTTTTACAGAAGGAGGGGCATTGGTCAATGAATACCATAATATATATCGCTCACTTTTTAAAAAACCTGAAAAGTATATAGCCGTTATAGAGGCATTGGCTAATAAAACCAAAGGGTTGTCCAGAGATGCATTACTCAAAGCCGCAAAACTCGCCAATGGCGGTACTGCTACTAAAATTTTGACAGAACTGGAAGAAAGTGGGTTCATTCGAGCATATCGATCTATAGGTAAAAAATCTAAAGATCAGCTCTTCCAATTAATCGATATGTTTTCTTTGTTTTATCACAAATTTTTAAAAGCAGGCGCGAGTAGGGATCAAGACAAATGGTTGCAACTGATCGATCATCCTGTGCACAGAACCTGGAGTGGTTATGCATTTGAAATGTTGTGCCTTCATCATATACAGGAAATCAAAGCAGCCTTGGGTATAGAAGGCATTCTCACCGATACTGCAGCCTGGAACGGAAAAAGTGCTCAGATCGATTTGGTCATTGATCGACGCGATCAGGTCATAAATCTTATAGAAATGAAATTCTCCATAAATCAATTTAAAATAAACAAAAAATATAGTGAAGAACTGATGAATAAAATAAGCGCTTTTAGGGAAGAAACTAAAACCAAAAAAGCCTTGAACTTAGTGATGCTGACTCCCTATGGAGTTGAAAACCCATATTACTATCATTTTGTCACCAAAGATTTTAAAATGGATATCTTCTTTAAACCCTCATGAATGAATCTTGGATTTCTAGGATATTTAATATGTCTTTGACTATCGTACTATAAGCAAAGCTTGAATAGCTTTAATGAGGTCGCTGACACCTTCTTCTATCGGCAATACTACTGGAATATTCAATTCGGTTTCGAGGTCGGATTTAATTTTTTTTCCTTCATCTAAAGTACATCCCTTTAAATTAAGAGCTATTCCAATCACTTCTGATCCATAAGCTCGGATCAAAGCTATCTCTGACTGTACCGAAGGGATCTCCCCCCATGCAGGATCGTCATCAAAATACTTGCGTTTAGGCGCATACAACAATACGACATGCTTTGCATTGCCCGATATCAAAAGTTCGGAACCACAGGGCCCGCTGGGATTACGCAAGGATGACTGTCCTTCTAGAAAGATCACATCTGGTCTTTCGTTTTCCCAACAACTTACGATAGCATGTTCCAATTCACCGGATACAAAATCATTGTAGGTGGAATCCAGTACAAACCCATATCGGCCACTTTGCATCCAACCGGTCTGACCTGTAAATATCATTTGAGCTTTGATACCAGCTTGATGACATCCCTCCAATAAAAACCGTGCGGTACTTCTTTTACCAATGGCACAATCCATACCGATGACTGCTATGATCGGGCACGAAACCTTAAAGATTTTTCCCGACCAAAAATGAAGCTCTGATTTCGGTTTTGGTTTACGGATATCCGTGATCGTACCTCCGGATTTTTGCACCGCTTCGACGATAGCAGGATGATCACTTACATATTCGTGCAATCCACTGACCATAGACAGTCCTGCTTGAGCACAAAGTAATAGCTGATCCAGTAAGGCCTTGGGCAGTTTACCTCCGATAGGTGCTATTCCCACAATAGCGTATTTAATTTCGGGATGAGCATAGAGAGCTGACTTTACGGTGTCATAGATCGATATCCCTCTGGGTTGGCCATCCATGACTTCACCGGCATCCTGACCAACAAATACAGGATCTATCACAGCTTTCACTGTGAACCGATCAGAACCTCTAATCAAGCCATGTGCTGTCTTTGCAAAGCCTTGATCTAATATCCCTAATGTAAATACCAGTGCATTTCCTTCTATCATGATTTTAAATAAAAATCAAATATAGCCCACATTCCATTATTACCTCAACGAATACTTCTCCAATTAATATGAATACTCAAAAACCTCTATCGGATACAACTTAGCCTCCTCTATCAGAGAGCTTCAGGCATAATTTTGAATCAATAAAAATTTAAAAAAATGAAAAAAATAATCTTAAGTCTTGCCTTTTACTTTAGCCTGATCACTTTCATTTTAGCCGATCTTGGATCATCGGATGTGTTCAAGCTTAAATACAAAGGTGAATCTTATTACATCACTGCTGAGGCATATGGAGATTTGAATAGTAAAGATTTATGCTATACGGATCAAGAAGGCAAATGTATCAAGACTGCTACTGAATATATTCGGGAGCAATTAAATAACTACCATGATTCTATAATCTTTTACAAGGCTTTGGTAAAGCTCGACCTCAAAAAATTCAAAAGTGTTTTAAATGATCCCTTTCTTCTAATATTTAAATCCGAAGTAAAAATAAAGAAAGAA
>JAYSTG010000404.1:0-3500 GCA_043719965.1 Saprospiraceae bacterium
TTTGTTACTTTTTTTGCGGAAAAAAAAGTAAGACAAAATCAATTAACCCGTGTTTGTATTTTAGATAATTTACCCACTAAATACAGCGAAGAGCCAAAATTTTGATACTTATCGAATGATAAGAATGAATGAAGCGCCAAAAAAAATAGAGGTACATTTTGTGAAAAATAAAATAGATCCTACTGGCCTGGGTGAGCCGCCATTTCCTCCAGTATTGGGTGCAGTAGCGAATGCATTGTATAAAGCAACGGGTAAGAGGCATTATCCTCAGCCACTTATGATGGAACTGCCGAAGTCGCAAGGGTAAATTTATAACAGCCTTTATTTTAAACGAATGAAAGGGCAATTTCTGTTTGTTGTTTTTATGCTATAATAGTAGAAAGCCGTAAAAAGCCGATAGACTATGCTTGAACTTGAGCAACATCCAAAGCAGATGAAAAAAGCACTCGTTCATAGAAATTCTTCTGATTGTTCCATAGATCTGAAGCCTCGGGACATTGAACCAGGTGAATCAAAATGTCTCTAAAAATTGCGCTAGCGTAAGGTGTTGAATTCCTTTGTAAGTATTTATGGAAGGCAATAATTCTTTCGATATTACATACTTGGGATAGTTATCGTCAATCATCAGCAAATTGCCATATTCTCTTTCAAGCGTAAGATTATTATTTAACAAATAGGTCACTTGAAAATAGCAAATCTCTCCACCTTTCTCTGCTACAAAGTCTATTTCTTTACCACCAATAGTACCCGTTTTTATTTCATAGCCATTTGACTTTAAATGATTATAAACCACGTTCTCATAAATTTGATTAATCTCTGACGCCGAGAATCCAACCAGTATATTTCGTAAGCCGAGATCCTCGAAATAGTATTTTTCTCCCACTTCAAATACCTTTTTACCTTTTATATCCATCCTTTTTACCTTGCGAATAATAAATGCTTCTGCTATAAATTTCAGGTAATCCAAAACAGTATTTATCGATAGGCTTATTTTTTGCGATTTCAAATAATCAGAAATTTTCTTTGCTGACAGTTGGCTCCCAATATTGCCTGCCACAAACTCTAAAAGATTTTCTAGAAAAGCTACATTCCGTATTTGATTTCGTTTTATGATGTCTTTATAAACGATAGAGTTTAATATATTTTGAAGGTACTCACGCTTTATTCTTTGGTCATCTGGCAACATGGCCAGACCTGCCATACCGCCAAATTGCAAATACATATTAAGCGTTTCTTCTGTGTTTTTTTTATTATTTAGTTGCAAATATTCTTTAAAGTCCAATGGAAAAACTTCAATCTCAATATACCTGCCTCCTAATATTGTTGCCAGATCTCCCGACAATAAGTTGGCATTACTTCCAGTCACATAAATATCAAATCCACGCTTTTTAATAAAATTACGTAGTGCTTTCTCAAAGTCTTCTATTTCTTGAACCTCATCAATTAGGATTGCTACTTTTGATGATGTTATTCTGCTATTAATGTATTGATTAAGAGCCTTGTAGTTCGCGATTTCATCAAATTCAAAACTTTCTTTATCTATAAATATTTTCTGTACATCCTCACCTAAAAGCTCTTCAGCGATCGATTGCAATAAAAAACTTTTACCCACGCGCCTTTGGCCCACAATGACTTTTATTAATGGTTTAGCCACAAAAGGCCTTATTCGTTCTAGATATTTTTTTCGACTGATTACTTCCATTGACTTAGCAAAATTTTTACAAATATACACTATTTTCATCATAATGAAATTTTTTTGTATAAACAAACTATTCTTTCATCATAATGAAAAGTATTTCATAACAGCTAATTTGGTTCTTCAAAAAACAAACCTCTAGCAACCTCTAGCAGTACTATTGGTAGGATATGTTTTGACCTTCAGCGAATAAGTGTAGCGATCTTCAACTTGTTTTTTTAGATCATAGGAGTTTTTAATGATTTTAGGATCATATCTTCTTTTACCCTAATTTTATAAAATGAAAATATCATCCATTCTACCGATTGTCCTCTTTTGTACCTTTTCAGCATTCGTCACCTTTGGCCAACCAACCATCTTCGAGATCAATAAAAATCTTGGCAAGGGTATCAATATGGGTAATATGTTTGAAGCGCCTTCTGAGGCCGAATGGGGTAATCCCTTTCGCGATGATTATTTTAAACGTATTGCTGACTTAGGATTTAATCATGTACGTATTCCGATTCGATGGGATGTAACTGCCCGTACACAACAGACTGCTCCATTTACGATCAACAGTAGTTTTTTGGAGCGAATAAAATTTGTAATCGACAAAGCGCTTTCGGAAAAACTATATGTCATCATCAATATGCATCATCACGATGCTCTCTTTCAAGATCCGGATGGTAATAAAGCCAGGTTTTTAAGTCAATGGTCTCAGATTGCTACCTATTTTAAAGCCTATGATCATCGATTACTTTTTGAATTCATGAATGAGCCCAATACGGGACTTACTGCATCGAAGTGGAATGTTTTTTTTAAGGATGCATTAGCTGAGATCCGAAAGACAAATCCTACTCGTGCAGTACTTATGGGTACTGCTCCCTGGGGAGGCCTAGCCGGAGTACCAGATTTGATATTTCCCAATGATGAAAATATTATCATCACGGTGCATTTTTATGAACCTTTTACTTTTACACATCAGGGAGCCGAATGGGTCAGTGGAGCCAATGCTTGGTTGGGTACCAAATGGGAGAATACCTCCTTGGAACGAGATGAAATTGCCAGTTCATTTAGTTTTTTGAAAACCTTGGCTAAAGAAAAAAACAAACCAATTCATATCGGTGAATTTGGCGCTTATAGTAAGGCCGACCTGGATAGTAGAATCAAGTGGTCCAATTTTCTGGCTAGATGGTTTGAATCACAGGGATTTAGTTGGACCTATTGGGAGTGGAGTGCAGGCTTTGGTATTTTTAATCCGAGCACCAATCAATATCTGACCGCTTTATCAGATGCTTTGTTGAAAACACCCATGTTGCCTGCAAAACAACAAACTACGGTAACGGTGTTCGAAAGCGCTTTTGGCACGGGAGATGGTTGGAATCTATTTGTACAACCCAATGCAACGGCCTCCTTGACTAGTGCCAATGGTGTAGGCACTATTCATGTAACTAAAGTCAGTACCGATGGATGGCATGTTCAATTAGTAAAAGCGCCGATCCGTCTTAAAAAAGATAGTAGATACGTGGTGACGATCAAGGCCTCTTCTGATGTACCCGTTTCAATCACTAACTATATCGGTAAAAATGGCGACCCCTGGAACAGTTATTCAGGTTACAAATCCATTTCGTTGACCAATGCACTTACTGAGTATATCTATAGCTTTCAGATGACTTCTGCTACAGATGATTTAGCTCGTATTGTGTTTGATCTCGGCTCTAAAATTACCAAGATATCGATTGCAAGTATTAAAGTGGAAGAAGTAAAAGATGTAATATCAGCAGCAAGTGATATTAATAATGTACGCATCAATTTGTTTCCCAAT
>JAYSTG010000405.1:0-9749 GCA_043719965.1 Saprospiraceae bacterium
TCTATATAGGTATTCAACATTTATACAGTGAGTATCTTTTTTGTAAAAACCAATATACTGTTTTTGGTGAATCGCATTAACTGCTCCGAATAAAATAATGAATAGAAATTAGCATAAATAAAATCTTCATTTACATCAACGAAAGATTATTAAATAATATCTATTTCTCCTTAGTGCCAAGAAAATTGCAATCACAATCCTCCTATAGATTGCAGGGCATATAGGCATATTTCAGCTATTCATAAGTCCGGTTTAATTTTTCCGCAACCCAACTCTAATTCAAATTTTTTTAACAAATAAATCCTGACGCCGATAAACAAGTCCTACCTTTGATGCATGAAATTCGCAACCAAAGTCATCCATGCCGGTATAGCCCCAGATCCATCGACCGGCGCTATCATGACTCCGATATTCCAAACCTCTACCTATGTACAGGCGGCTCCTGGCGACCACAAAGGCTATGAATATGCTCGAACTCAAAACCCTACAAGGACGGTGCTTGAAGAAAACTTAGCGGCATTGGAAAATGGATCGCACGGAATTTGTTTCGCGAGTGGACTTGCTGCTCAAGATGCCGTGATGAAACTATTAAGTCCTGGGGACCAGATCCTGTCCACTAATGATCTTTATGGCGGCTCATTTCGTCAAATGAGACGAGTATATGAAAAATATGGTATTGGCTCTACATTTGTCAATCTATCCGATGCAGCAACGGCCAAGGCAAGTATTCAATCAGGTATCAAATTACTATGGATAGAAACCCCGACTAATCCCATGTTAAATATCATCGACCTAGAATTAGTCTGTAAGCTTGCGAAACAATATGATATCTTAGTCTGTGTGGACAATACTTTCGCTTCTCCTTACTTGCAGAACCCATTGGATTACGGTGCAGATATTGTATTGCATTCAGCCACAAAATATATTAATGGTCATTCCGATGTGGTGCATGGAGCATTAATAGTGAAATCTAAAGCATTAGCAGATCAGTTGCATTTTATCCAGAATGCGACCGGTGCAGTACCTGGCCCAATGGATTGTTTTTTGGTATTAAGGGGGATCAAGACGATGCATGTGAGAGTTCAAAGAGCGTGTCAAAACGCTGCTCGCATCGCTCATCATTTATTACACCATCCTAAGGTTGCCAAGGTATTTTATCCTGGATTTGCCTCTCATCCCAATCATGAAATAGCCAAGAGACAAATGCGTGATTTTGGCGCTATGGTATCTTTTGATTTGAAAAATAATAATCAAGAGACTGCCTTTAAGGTCTTAAGTAACACCCATCTCTTTTCCCTCGCAGAATCATTGGGTGGTGTCGAATCTTTAATTGGTCATCCTGCGTCAATGACCCATGCCTCTATCCCTAAAGAGGAGCGATTAAAAACTGGACTTACAGATTCTTTGATCAGGCTCAGTGTAGGGATAGAAGATGTAGATGATTTAATTGAAGATCTGAATATCGCGTTGACCCATGGATGACACTAAAAAGAGTATAAAACATTGGCCAGAACAAGATCAGCCTCGTGAAAAATTGATGGCCAATGGCGCTTCATCGCTTAGTGACTCGGAGTTAATCGCTATCTTATTGGTGACCGGGGTCAAAGATCAAAGTGCGATCGATGTGGCTCGAGATCTTCTATTACGAAATAATCACAATCTCAATAAACTGAACCATCTCTCTTTAAAAGATTTACAACAAATCAAAGGTATAGGGGAAGCTAAGGCCATTACCATCCAAGCCGCATTGGAACTAGGCCGAAGGAGTGTCCATGGGCCGAAGGAATTAAAGCAAAAGATAGGCTCCAGTGCTGAAGCTGCTGCATTATTCGATCACCTTAAAAATTGTAAGCAAGAAGAATTTTGGATGGCATGTATGAATAGACAATTAATACCTATCCACATCACTCGTATTCATCTTGGAGGTATCACTTCCGTGAAAACGGATCAAAGGGTCATCTATAGCACTGCATTGGAATATCGCGCTACTTCGATTCTCATAGCACATAATCATCCTTCTGGTGTCCCAAAACCAAGCGAGGAGGATATTCAGTTGACTGAAACCCTCAAAGCCGCCGGTACTTTACTTGAAATTCGATTAGCTGATCATATTATCATTACCGAACAGGGCTATTTTAGTTTTGCAGATCAAGGAATACTATAGATAGATCTTTCAATTAATCCTCATACTAGACACAAGTTTCTTATTTTTGCTACTCTATAATGGCAGAACCTCGACAAAAATTTAATTATTCCTTATTTCGAAGAGTTCTTCAACTCTCCATCCCGTATAAAAAACTATTTATATGGACATTAGTACTAGCAGTCATTCAGGCACCATTGGCAATATTAAGACCACATCTGATCAATGTCATGGTAGATAATCATGTGATGAAGAATGTCATGCAAGGCTTAGTCTTGTTGGTATTTTGGTATATGGTCGTATTATTAGTAACCGTATGGCTTAGATATGTATTTATATTGGCTACCAATCGCCTAGGACAGTCTATCGTACGAGATCTTCGCACCAGAGTCTTCAACCATATTATAGATCTCAAGCTAGCCTATTTCGATAAGACACCAATCGGAACATCTACTACCCGTACCATTAATGATATAGAATCGATCAACGAAGTATTTTCTGAAGGAGTGATTACCATACTGGCCGACATCCTTGGAGTGATCGCAGTATTGATCATCATGTTTGTGGTGAGTTGGAAGCTGACCTTGATTTGTCTTCCCACCTTGCTACTATTGATTTATGCCAGTTACTTATTTAAAGAAAAAGTCAGAATTTCATTTCAGCAAGTACGCAGTCATATAGCCAAGATGAATGCATTCTTACAGGAAAGGATTTCCGGTATGCGCATCATCCAGATATTTAATGCGGAAGATCAGGAAAAAGAAAAATTCAGAAAGATCAATCGGGACTACACAAAAGCCAATATCGACGGCATATTTTATTATGCAGTATTTTTTCCAGTGGTCGAGTTAATATCTGCTACTTCGTTGGCGCTGATGTTGTGGTGGGGATCCGGAGGGGTGTTGAAGGGTGAAGTCACCCTGGGAGCATTGATTGCCTTTCCTATTTACCTCACGATGTTATTCCGGCCGATTCGATTCATGGCTGATAAATTCAATACCCTTCAAATGGGACTCATAGCCTCAGAACGGGTCTTTGGGGTATTGGATAATAATAGTAAAATTCAAAACGAAGGCAAAGTCCTCATTGATCGATTACAAGGGAATATTGAGTTTGATCAGGTACGATTTAGTTATATCGAAGGCCAGGAAGTACTCAAAGGGGTGAGCTTTAAAGTTCCTGCTCATACTACCATGGCTATCGTTGGCAGCACTGGTTCCGGAAAAACTACGATCATCAGCGTATTAGATCGATTGTATGATATTCAATCCGGATCTATTCGTATAGATGGAAGAGACATTCGAGAGTACGAATTGTTTTCTCTGCGCAATCATATCGGAGTTGTGCTTCAAGATGTGTTTTTATTTGGAGGTACCGTATTGGAAAACATTACATTTAGACAGGATCATATTTCAAAGTCTGTGGTCATGGATGCTGCAAAACAAATCGGCGCGCATGAGTTCATTGAAAGACTCCCAGGAGGCTACAGTTTCCTAGTATCGGAACGAGGATCGAACTTGTCTATGGGTCAGCGGCAATTGATTTCCTTCGTACGCGCTTTGGTCTTTAATCCTTATATTTTGATCCTTGACGAAGCTACTTCCTCGATCGACCCAGAGACTGAATCTATCATTCAATTTGCCATCGAGCGATTAATAGAAAAAAGGACATCAATCATTATAGCCCATCGACTCAGTACGATCCGACATGCGAATCAGGTCATGGTCATGGATCATGGTGAAGTCAAAGAAATAGGCAATCACGAAGAGCTGCTGGAACACCCCAATGGATTATACAGGAAATTATATGACTATCAATTTACAAAGCTTGTGGAAGCTTAGTGTTGGTCAGGATATACGATTGCTTCTTATTGGAATTTAAGACCATAACTCAAGAGTTACTAGGACTATAACCTGCCAACTTGATGCATTTTTGGGGCAAGTTGGCAAGATATAGACTTTATGGTTCTGACTCGAATAAATCATGTAGTTTAATATCATTTGTGACCAGACTGAGGTAATATGCATTTTTCTTTACTCCATATGGGGTCAGCAGGGTAACAAAAACGTTTTTATTGGTTTTAGTATTTTCTTTAAAGATCTGGACTTTGTGCTGAAGTTGATTTTCGTAAGTTTTATTTATTACAAATAGCGCGTTGCAAAATTTAACTTCAATCAAATTAATGCATCGATCATCTCGAACTATTAACCAGTCTATTTGCGCTCCTTTTTGGGTTTTGCTTCCTTTTAATACCCAAGAGGATTCTCTAGTTTCTATCCCATGTATACCCAGCGATTTTTTTATTTGGTGGGTATGTTTTAAACAAAGGCTTTCAAAGGCAAAACCTGACCAGGATACATATTCTGGCTTATTAAATTGTTTTATCCACGATCTCATGGCTGTATTACCATCCAGAAATTTAAAATAAAAAGCAGTGTATTCATCGATCAATCGATATAAACCCTCTTCTTTTGATTTGTAAATAGGTGATATATATTCGATAAAACCACACTCAACCAATTCTGAGAGGGCGGAGGTCAATGCGCCACCACTCTTCAATCGCGTTGATTTGATGACTTCTTCTCTCGTAAAGCCCTTCATTTTTTTAACTAATGCTTCAACGATCTTTATATGGATGTAGCTATTTTTAAACAAAGCGGCATACAGCTTGGAGAATTCGCCTATAAGCTTGGCTTGTTTTCCAAAAAAAAGTCTATCAATCGTTTGTGGTACACTATTTCCCGGAATGGCATATTGTAAATAATATGGGACTCCACCTGTGCACATGTATAGCTGGACGATATCCTTTTCTGTCCATCGTACGTGATATAGTTCCAAAAATTGTTTGGTCTCCATTAAATTGAAAGGCAACAATCGTATAGTTTCCGTAATCCGATTGTGCAATCCTCCTCTATGATGTACTACTTGCTTTATAATCCAAGATGCTGCTGATCCGCAAATAACTAATATGATGTCATTTCTTTTCGAACAAAATTGATTCCAAAATTGGTCCAATGCTGCAAGAAACCCTGATCGCGGTGTTGCAAACCACGAAAGTTCATCGAGGAAGATTACTTTTTTCTTTTTTTTGCCTAAACTAATGATGTAATCTTTTAATTGACCAAAAGCTTTTAACCAGGACTTAGGTCTCGGGGTTTTTACAGTATTGACTTCATTCAGCGTGCTCCAAAAATTTTCCAGTTGTTGTTCCAAATTGTGTTCGTGTAAACCTCCACACTCAAAGACTAAGTTCTTTTCATAAACCTGTCGAATCAAATAAGTCTTACCTATACGGCGCCGCCCATACAAGGCTACGAACTCAGAATGTTCACTGGATAAAATTCGTTGTAAAGTTTTTATTTCTTCTTTCCTGCCAGCGATTTTCATAGCACCTATTTTGGCTGTTCCTATAAATTATGTTATGCCAAAGATATGATTTTTAAGTATAAGTTGGCAGGTTATAAAATTATAAGTTGCCAAGTTAATACTCTTCAATGGCAAGTTGGCAGGTTATAACCTACCTGTATTATCGATCATCAAGCCTTAGCCAGAAGCAAATTCCAGTTCTTTTGCTCTAGAATCAATCTATTAGTCTAATTGGATCTATAGAACATGAGCAACCACTCCACAGCCCCAAAAAAGCGATTTATGGCAGAATTCTTTCATTATTCGTCGATAATCCATGCCCATTTGAAACTTAGAAATACCTTAATTTTGTTTACTGTTTAATATCAAACCTAACTAACATGCAAACTCGTCGCTTTTCTACTACTGAAACTATCCTGGGTCTTGCCATCCTGGTCGCCATAGTCTGGGGTGCCATCTTTATATTCAAAAGTATATTCAATATATTGGCTTGGGCATCGCCGTTCTTATTTATCGCTGCGCTCGTCGTCAACCATAAAGTCGTATTGAGCTATGGAAAGATGCTGGTATCCTTATTACAGAAAAATACGATCATGGGTATCATAGCCCTCTTACTTACTTTTTTTGCTTTTCCTATCGTGGCTGCTATTTTATTGGGTTTAGCGATTATGAATAAAAAAGCAGAAGGATTTATAGAACAAGAGCGACAAAAACGAGATGGAATACCTACAGATTTTAGAGAGATATCCTCCACTCCAAGATCTGAATACGACGAATTGCTTCGAAAAAAATAACTTGAATTCTGTCCTTATACAGGTCCCTTTTTTAATAACCCCTCAAGATGATTATCTTCCTGGGTGATTTGGATCGTCCTGGTATCAACCATAGCATATATTTTATTAGTTGGACTTGCTATTTATAGTTGGAAAAAGAAAGCTATTACCAGCCCAAATACAAATCAAGAAATACCGGAGCCTACTATCACTGTTCTAGTTCCTTTTAGGAACGAAGCATCATACTTAGTCACACTACTGCGCTGTCTGAACCAACAAAGTCTAAACCATCGACATTGGAATTGTATATTTATCAATGATCACTCAGACGATAATGGCATAGAACTCCTTCAACCGCTATTACAGTCCAACTTCATGCTCATCCACTCTCTTGGACTAGGTAAAAAAGCCGCCATTGCTTCGGCACTACCTCTTATCACGACCGACTATGTCGTGCAAACGGATGCCGATTGCAACCCGGGGCCTCAATGGTTGGAGTCTATAGGTCAAACATTAAAAAATCATCCCAATGCATTCCTTACGGGGCCTGTAGCTATAAATAATCCGCAAACGAGTTTAGAACATTTTCAAGCTATGGACCTGATGGCGCTTATGGGTATGACCCGCGCAGGGATTGAAACTGGCATGTGGCATATGGCCAATGGAGCAAACATGGCTTATCCAACCTCATTACAGAAAGATCGGGTTCAAACAATCAGCGGACAAGGCTTTTCATCTGGAGATGATATGTTTCTGATCGAAGCTGCTCATATCTTAAAGGACTGCCCTATCCTATTTTTTAAAGACCCACGTGTACTCGTGAGGACAGCTCCTTGTAAGGACATTAGCTCCTTTTTGCAACAGCGCATCCGATGGGGTACCAAAAATGCTGCTATGCGAAGTATCGGTATCAAAATTGCCCTATTCATACCCCTGCTATTTAATTTGATTATTTCAATACTAACAGTTGTAATTATTATTAATCCTAGTATTATTTATATCTTGATCGTATCTTGGATGGGCAAAATTATAGTAGACTTTATTTATTTATATACCTTGTCACCTTACTTTCAATACCGAATCAAACCACTACTTTTTTTAGTCTGCTCTGCTATTTATCCTTTTTATCTTACTTATTTGTCGATCTTAAGTATTTTTAAATCACATTATGAATGGAAAGGTAGAGTCACCAAATAATAAGATTTACGATTATATCATCATTGGATCGGGATTTGGTGGGAGCGTTTCAGCTATGCGTTTGGCTGAAAAAGGGTATTCTGTTTTAGTATTGGAGAAAGGTAAAAAATACGAAGCAAAAGATTTCCCCAAGAGTAATTGGAATTTTAGAAAGTATCTCTGGATACCGGGGCTACATTTTTTTGGCTTTTTAAAACTTACCTTTTTCAAAAAATTATTTGTTCTTTCAGGCGTTGGGGTTGGTGGTGGTAGCCTCGTCTATGCTAATACCCTAATGGAACCTACAGAACCATTTTACACGCATATCCCTATACAATCTAAAGATTGGAAGGCAATCCTTCGTCCATATCTAAATCAAGCTAAGCATATGCTGGGCGTCACACCAGCTAAAAATCATTATCCAGATGACCTCCTTTTAAAAGCTTTGGCGGAAGAAATGGGGAAAGCAGATTCATATCAAGGTGTACCCGTAGGAGTTTATTATAGCGATGATCCGACACCAAAAGATCCGTATTTTAATGGAGAAGGCCCCCTACGTAAGCCTTGTATTGAATGTGCAGGATGTATGGTCGGGTGTAGACATGAAGCTAAGAACACATTGGACAAGAATTATTTGTGGTTTGCTCAAAAATATGGTGCAGTGATTGTCGCAGAGACTGAAGCTACAAAAATCGAACATCATCATCAAAATAATATTTATAGAATTCATACAAAGTCACCCACAAAAAAAACTTCACCCATCCCTTATGAATCCAAAGGCTTAATCATTAGTGGCGGCGTCCTTGGAACCTTAAATCTTTTATTTAAACAAAAATATTTCTACAAAACATTGCCACAGCTTTCAGACACCCTAGGCCAAAATATTCTTAGTAATTCAGAGTCTATCAGCGGAGTCATCGGTACAGACAAAAAACTAAATCACGGTGTTGCAATCAGCTCAATCATTCAAGCTGATGATCATACCCAAATCGAATTAGCCAAATTCCCTGATGGATCTGGTTCATTATTCCGATTAGCTTTTTTAGCCGTTGGTGATGGGAGTCCATGCTACAGATGCTTAAGGGTGATTACCAGCCTCTTTTTACATCCGATTAATTTTATAAGGTGGATATGGAAAGGTCACGATGCAAACCATGCCGTCGTAGTACTGGTAATGCAAAGCCTTAAAAATGCATTATGCATGAAATGGACTGGAAGAAAAATGACATTATCTACCGGGATTGATGCCAAGCCCATCCCAGTGTTCATACCTATTGGTTATGAAGCGATGAATCGACTAGCTAAAAATACGAATGGCATTGCAGTTCAAGCTTTGACCGAAACCCTGTTCAATATGGCTACTACAGCCCATATCTTAGGTGGCTGTCCAATGGGTGAAAATGTAAACACTGGAGTAGTCAATGACAGGTTTGAAGTCCATGGTTATCAGAATATGTATATCTTGGATGGCAGTATCATACCTGCAAATATAGGAGTGAATCCCAGCCTTACCATCACAGCACTGTCAGAGTATGCTATGGATAATATATTGCCGAAAAGTGAGTGAGGCTGCTTTCTAATAAATTGGGTAATAAATCTGAAGGCATATAAATAGTTGAACGAATAGTGTTCTTATCACTTTATTTTTTTTACATTTACTACTATGTATAATATAGTTAAACATCTTCATTCTGGCCTCCGGTGGATAGTCCTATTAGCTATCATTTATGCAATCTATGATGCTTACACCAAGTGGAAAAGCAATACAGCCTTTAATAATGACACCCGGAAAGCGCCCTTTTTAGCATTCAATTTTACCCATCTTCAAGCCTTAGTAGGATTGGTCATCTATTTTTTGAGCCCAAGGATCGTTTTCGGGCCAGGCTGGATGAAAGATAGTATCATGCGATTTTTTGCTATAGAGCATCCACTGATGATGTTGATAGCGATTACCTTGATCACGATAGGCTATATCAAAGGTAAAAAAGGATTACCTGGTGGTAGTTTTAAGACCATATTTTGGTACTATCTTATTGCTATATTAATTATGTTGGCCACGATACCCTGGCCATGGATGAAGTATGGTACAGGGTGGGCCTGAACTTAGTTGAAACCCATTTATAAAAGGCTCCGAAATTTATTGGTTAAAATTTTGTACTTTCTTGGTTGATATTATATACATTTAATATCTTTAGGGCTTGTCCCAAACTTAGTTGAAAATTGGGTTAACAAATAAGAGGTCATTTTGCATTTTTTACAAATTTAAGTAATGATTTTTGTAATTCATGAAT
>JAYSTG010000406.1:0-3484 GCA_043719965.1 Saprospiraceae bacterium
AATCCTTCAAATACAGTAGCTACCTTGAGCTCGAAGCCTGGAAATTGGGCAGACTGAATCGTATCACCTGAAGTAAAGGGTTTGGAAGTCTGGTATTTGCCTTGATCATCTAAAGTATAAGCTTGAATAGTCGCTTCATAGGGGTAAACGATCCAATATTCTTTTACTCCGTTCGATTCGTACAAATCATATTTTTTAGAGATCTCGATTTGAGTGTTGGATGGTGATAAGATTTCAATAATTAGATCTGGAGCACCTAAGCATCCTTGTCTATCAATCTTGGACTTATCACAGATCACACATAAGTCTGGTTGAATCACAGTATCGATTTCTTCGCTTAAAGCGTTTCTTTTAGACAGTCTAACATCAAAAGGAGCTGAAAAAATTAAACACTGTTTTCCTTTTAAATAATTACCAAGCTCTAAATGAATCGAACCAGAAACCATTTGGTGATAAGAAGAGGGTGCTGGACTCATTTTAAATATTTTACCTTTTATGAGTTCTACCCTTTCTTTGAAATGCCAAGTCAAGTAGTCTGCATAAGTATACAACTTATCCAAATCTAAATCTTCAAATTTCGTCATGACGGGTAGCACCTCCATTCTACAAAAATAAGCTGTTTTGTGAATATCATTTTCAGGCGATAATCAATCCACAAGTATTTGTTGATTCATACATATTATAAAAAATATTAATATATCTTTGACCGATGGATTGGCACTCGACGATTAAGGGATTTACCGCTTACCTTAAAATGGAGCGAGGCCTATCTATGAATTCCGTCGAAGCTTATGAGCGAGATGCTAAAAAGCTAGCTACCTATATTTCCGAGCATCACCACGGTCTTGGCCCCGAAAAGCTCGAGCTAGTCCACTTGGAAGGTTTCGTGAAATACCTGGATGGAGAACATCAAGACGAAAGATCTCAGGCTCGTATAAGATCCGGAGTGAGGGCATTCTATAAATACCTTATCGTCGAAGATCTATGTACGGATGATCCCACAGAGCTATTGGAAGGCCCCAAACTCGCCAAAAAATATCCTGATGTGCTCAGCCTGGATGAGATCAATGCCATGCTAGCTCTGATCGATCATAGTACCGATAGCGGTGTACGCAATCGTGCTATGTTGGAGACTTTATATGCATGTGGATTACGCGTAAGTGAACTCATCACCTTGCGTATTTCGATGATCTATGCTGATATTGGGTTTATCAAAGTAATCGGCAAGAATAATAAAGAGCGCATCGTCCCTATAGGTTCAGAAGCCTTAAAACACATTAGCTTATATCTGGAAGGCGTACGAAATCGAATGAAAACAATCGCAAAAGGATCAGAAGACATCGTTTTCCTCAATCTTAGAGGTAAAAAATTGTCCAGAATCATGGTCTTTCAATTGATAAAAGCTTTGGCTGCTCATGCAGGTATACATAAACAAGTAAGTCCTCATACTTTCCGGCATTCTTTTGCAACACATCTAGTAGAACGAGGCGCTGATCTCAAGGCAGTACAGGATATGCTAGGCCATGAGTCGATCACCACCACCGAAATATATACCCATCTAGACACTGACTATTTAAGGGAGACGCTTAATCGGTATCACCCTCGATTCAGAACTGGGGCCGTCTAAATTAGGTTATTGGATATCTGGATACAACGTAATTTCTAGAAAACCGAAATCAAAAATAGGAAATCGGAGGTTACTGTTACCTTTGCGATCTTGAGTTTAATGAGGAGCTTTTACTTTTTATTTTATTGGATCTTGGTTTCACTATTATTTACCCATTGCGCCAACATCGGTCAGCCGGATGGAGGTGCCAGGGACCTTGAACCTCCTGTGATTGATAGCAGTGCCTCTACTCCAAATCTTAAAATTAATTTTCATCCAGATCGCGATAAATCTGCCATTATATTAAAATTTCGAGAATGGATCAAATTGGAGGATGCATTCAAGCAAGTGGTCATCTCTCCCCCACTCCAATATACCCCTAAAATCGAACTTAAAGGTAAGGGCGTACAAGTCAAGCTCGATCCAAGAGAAGTATTGAAAGAACAAACCACTTATACAATCAATTTTGGCAATGCGGTCAAAGATATTACCGAAGGCAATGCCGCTATAGACCTACGATATGTATTCAGCACCGGGGATATTATAGACACAGCATATGTAGCTGGCAAAACCATAGATGCCCTGAACGGAGAGACTAAAGAAAATCTATTGGTCATGCTCTACGAATCAAATGAAGATACAGTTGTATATAAAAACCGGCCTACCTATTTTAGTAGAACAAATAAAGAAGGAAGATTCACCATACGGAATATCAAAGACTCTACCTATAAAATATTCGTATTGGAAGATGGTAATTCTAACTATCTCTACGATCAAGACAAAGAATTAATAGGCTTTTTAGATCGAAGGGTAAAGTCTGGAGAAGATAGTACTGCCTTACTATTATCTTATTATAAATCTTTTGTTCGTCCTCGAATTACAGCTTATAATACGGAGTTGGCCGGTATAGTAAAAATTCAAACGAATGCCTCACCCGATGACTTAAGAACAGAATCACTTTTGGATACTATTCAATTATACCCTTTAGTATCCAAGGATACCTTACTGGTTTATTATACTCCTATCACTGCACGCGATTGGAATATCAAAGTAAGCTTTGAAGAAAAACCATTGGATACGCTCCTGGTAAATAAAATAAAAAGAGCAACATTGGATACCTTGCGAGCTATCCGCCCTTCTCGGGAATTGCTGACACTTGGCCCTGATCAATTTTCTAACTTGGAATTTAATCAGCCGATAAGCCGCCTTGACACTACCAGAATCGTATTATACGATGATACACTCAAAAAACAACTGCCCCATCTAGTCCATCGGGGAGAAACTGCTCAACACATCAAGTTGTTCTGTCCATGTCTGGAAAAGCATAGTTACACGCTGACCATTTTACCGGATGCTATTTATAATTTTAATGGCAATATATTGTCAGACACTGTAATGATCAAAATGAATGGATTGATGATAGATCAAAGTGGCACACTGTATATGCAAATTTCAAATCTGGATAGCAGTAAACATTACATCATCGCCTTAATACAAGGTGAAAATACACTTAGCCGCGACAAGGTGACTGGTCTGGAATCTTGGTCAAAAATCTATCTATACTTACCGCCCTCTAGTTATAATATTCAAATCATAGAGGATCGGAATGATAATGGTAGATGGGACGCCGGTGATTATCTTCGCAAAATCCAGCCGGAAAAAATACTTACTCAAAAAAACTATAGTGTAAGAGCGAACTGGGAACTTAAAGAACAAATCAACTGGAAACCATGACGATCAATACTGGGAATATGATACTGCGCAGCGAACATCTATTCAAAAAATATGGTCAGCGGGAAGTAGTCAAAGATGTCAGCATCAATGTAAAACAAGGTGAAATCGTCGGCTTGTTGGGCCCAAATGGAGCTGGTAAGACTA